>NZ_AUEY01000100.1 GCF_000426225.1 Desulforegula conservatrix Mb1Pa | reverse complement strand
AAACGGCCATTGCTTTTACACCTCAACAGGCCAGCGAGGAGTGAATGTGTTTTGTGTTTCTTTTACTGAGATAATACTGGAGACATGAAAATTGCGAATGCCGCCTTTTCTTATGTCATAACAAAAGAACTTTTCGTCTTGGCCCTTGATACGATAGCTGTATGGCTCCGCTTCTCTCGTTTCTGTGCTTCCATCATCTTCGCGAGCGGTAATGATGATGGTGTGCAGATTGCGACCGGCTGAAGCTATTATGTCTTTAATACTCATGTTGCCTCCAATTGTGATGAAAAGTTCTAACGGCAAGCTAAGCTGCGCCGCCGCTGCTTTACTGGTGAAATCGGTGCGTGACGGCGTCAGCTTGGGCGACTTGTTAGGCGATTTATGCTGACTCCCATACAGGAAGATTCAAACCTGTTTTTTGAGATATCTGTTCGATAGTTCCCATTTCAACTGACTTTGCTTTGAAACCAGCCCCTACTAAATCTTTGATATATAATTTATTATAAATAAACATAAAAAACAAACCGCTAAATCCCATTGTGAGAAGAGCCAACAAAAACATGATAATTGCCCATTTCCAATCGCCCCTAAATAATGGTGGAAAGAAGCCAAAAAATAGAACTGTCCATGAAAAGCCTACCGGAGCCTCCTTAATTTGACCTGTTTTTGGATTTTCAAATACCACTTTTGTGTATGCCATTGTACTCTCCTTTTCCCCAATTTTGTTTGTGCGATATAGTGGGGTTGCCATATCGCCTAACGGTGAGCTAAGCCGCGCCGCCGCTGCCTTGCTGGTGAAATCAGTGCGTGTCGGCGTCGGCTTGGGCGACTTGTTATATGCTCTTTGTTATTTAAATTCGTCTTTAATTTGTGGCCTGTTCATAAGCCAGATAAAAAAAATATAAAATGGGGGAATAAGTGAATTCCATTTTAGTGAATAAATCCAGTCTTTTTTTATATATGCCATAATAACTAACAGCAAAAAAAACTGAATAGGCAATATAATATAAAGAAGATAAAGGGACCATTTCTTTTTCATTAACAAATAAATTGTACCAGCTATCATAATTAATGACGATAGAGTAAGCAAAAGTGAAAATAGAAATAATCCATTTTCATAAGATAGGCAATTAAAGAGACTTTCATCTTTTTCGAATATGCAGCAATAAATAAATAAACTTGTAAAAGGCACTGATAATACGAAGCTTTTTATTCCAAATGGTATAAGAGTGAAGCCAAAAAGAGATCTCCACACACTAATTAGATTATTTTGGAAAAGACGAGCTTTATCAATAATTCTATTCAGCTGCATTAGATATCCATGAAACATAATAACGGTGAGCTAAGCTGCGCCGCCGCTGCTTTACTGGTGAAACCGGTGCGTGTCGGCGTCAGCTTGGGCGACTTGTTGGAAATTAGGCGCTTAAAAAGAAACAGCGCTGCCATTAACAAAAACTGATGGAGCAACCCCGAAAAACTTAACCCCGCAACAGCTTTAAAACAGACACAGCAATAAAAGCAAAAACTAAGGAACAAAGACTACTTTGCCGCCAAACCGGAAATCCCACAGCAGCAAAAGGCAAAACCAATAAAGCTGAATCAACTGCAAGCTGAGGAAATGCCAAAAAAACTTTAGCGCAAAGCTGGAAATACGGAGCTAAAAAAGCCAAGCAATTTACCCGAGCGACAAAGCAGAAAAGTCAAAAGCCTTAACCACTTATATTTGCCAATTGAGCCAGAGCGTGAAAGCTTAAAAAACCTGGCAATACCCCGGAAACAGATTTCCAACAGGGTAATAAGCTAAAAAGTTTTCCATCTATTGCGTATATAGAATGGACAGAATTTCCATCTAACACCGATATTAGGGTCAAAACATGGAAAACTGTCGTTGAATTTTCCATCTATTACCGTTAATAGATAATATCATGGAAAACAAGATAAAATTCCGGCCAAATCCAAATCTTCGCCTCATGGATCAGGTAAGACAGGTTCTCAGGTATCATCATTATTCGTTGAGAACCGAGAAGACCTATTGCGACTGGATTGCCAGATTCATAAGATTCCACAAATGCCAGATACATCCCTCTCAGATGGGCAAAAACGAGATAGAGGCGTTTCTCAGCAATCTTGCCACAGACCTCAAAGTTTCTTCATCGACCCAGCGCCAGGCTTTGAATGCCATCATTTTTCTCTACAGGCAGGTTCTTGATATCGAAGTATCGGATCAGCTTGAACCTATCAAAGCAAGAAAATACAACAGACCGCCGGTCGTGATGACGAAAAACGAGGTCAGGAAGGTACTCCAGAATATGTCAGACACTCATCTTTTGATGGCAAAACTTCTTTACGGATGCGGCTTAAGGCTTATGGAATGCGTACAACTCAGGGTTCTTGATGTGGATTTTGATCGTAACCTTGTGTATGTTCGCGGAGCAAAAGGCGGAAAGGACAGGGTGGTAAATCTTCCCGTTAATGTGAAGGAGGAGTTGAAAAATCATATTGCCAGGGTGAAGGATCTGCATGATAAGGACATTCTTGATGGCTGCGGAGAAGTGTATATTCCGGAGGCTCTCGCGCGAAAATATCCGAATGCCGCTAAAGAATTCAGATGGAAGTATGTTTTCCCTTCCAGGGATCTTTCGGCAGACCCAAGAAGCGGAATCAGACGTCGTCATCATGTTCTTGAATCAGGACTCCAGAAGGCGGTAAAAACGGCTGTGGAAAAGTCCGGAATCACAAAAAAAGTTTCGTGTCACACGTTCAGACATTCATTTGCTACACATCTGCTTGAAAACGGGATTAATATCAGGATTGTCCAGGAATTGATGGGACATTCAGATGTCAAGACAACGGAAATTTATACGCATGTAATGGAGAAAGATATTTCAAGGGCTCTGAGTCCGATTGATTCTCTGTGGGAAGTTTAGCATAGAGGCAGTATGTTCTGCTAAATAGCGCTTTTACTAACGCTCATATGGCTTCAAAAAGAACCCATATATCTTTTTCGGTTTATCTGAAAACGATATCGAATCCCGTTAACTCATGTTCAATGGATTTTTCGGTGATATCAACAGATGCAACCATTGACATTGGCGGGCCTTTTCTGCTCCAGTCAACAAGATCAAGAACCTTGTCTTTGTTTCCCTGAATAAGCACGGTAACGCTTCCATCAGCATTGTTTCGAACCCAGCCGCAAAGGCCAAGCGAGACAGCCGTTTTTTTGAGTTGATACCTGAATCCGACACCCTGAACCATCCCGCTGATTTTTATTCTGAGACAAACAATTTCGTTCATGGCTTTCTCCGGAATTATATTTGACAGGATAGCAAAAAGTCCAATTTCCGTCATTCCGGCGCAGGCCGGAACCCAGAAGTGGCTGAAATTACAAAGATGCCGGATCAGGTTCTGCATGACGTTTAAGCCATTTTTAGATTTTTTGCGACTACATCATATTTGAATCAGAAGAATCTGAAACGCTTTTTGGCTGCGGAAGCTTTCTTAATTTCCGCCTTTATGCCTTTTTCAGTGATTTCAATAAGGCCATAATGCCCGTCCTTGGCTGGTCCGGGATTTATGACCATAGTATCTGCGATCATGTCCTTGGCTGCGGATTCGTGGATATGACCGCATAAACAGATAAGGGGAGAATGCTTTTCTATGAATTGCCTGACAGGCCTGCTTCCAACATTTGCGCCTGATCTTACCTTATCACAGGCTGTTCCATAAGGAGGATTGTGTGCGGCCAGGATAACTCTTGAATTTCTTGACTCGACTTTTTGTCCAAGCTCATCGAGTATCCTTATATAATCCTTTTCCTGATATTCGTTGGGCGTATCAAAAGGAGTTGTCTGGGACCCGCCGAGTCCCGCAATATAAAGATCCTTTGCCAGCCTGACCACTTTCCCGTGTATGTTTATCTGTTCCACGTCAAGATAAGCGTCTATGTCATGATAATCACAATTCCCCGAAACTCCATAAACATTGGGCTGATATTTCCGAATCGCATCTATGACTTTTGCAGCTTCGTCATGTCCGCCAAAATGCGTAATATCACCGACAACAATGACAACATCAGACGAAGAAATATCATCTTTCATTTTTTCTATGTTTTGTGTGTCTCCGTGTGTGTCGGTCAGGAGTACGATTTTCATTTTATTCCCCATTTCAGCATTGTTGCCCACATCATTGATACTCTAATACTTTTCATTTTTCATGAAAACCAGAAAAAAATAACAAATAAAGGTTTCTGCAGATAAAGAGACAGGAATGCTATGCATATCGAGGATAATCCTATGCATTTGCATGTAAGCCTATATATACGGTTATCTGTTTTTAATCATTTTACGGGATAAAAGGCAGTCATCCATATGGATAATCTATTCATCAATTCGATAAAATCTATTTAAAGACACCATTTTAATCGAAATAATCAATTTGACCTATTGTTTAAAACTATATTATAGCCGCCTTATTGTAGTATCCAGACTCAGAACCTTTAAATATGGTTATCTAAATCATTATGAAAATCTTTTTCGGCTTTACCTGACAACCAATGATTGAAAGCCCGAGTTGCGGGCCGCGGTTGAATCCGGGGAAGGCTGCCTCTTTTCAAAGCTCCAATCTGACCCTCCGGTAAATCCGTACCCCTTCCGGGCTTAAAAATAAAAATTGAATCAGCAACTGTTTTTATATTTCAGTACCGGAGGAAACTATGGCTCAAGAAATAAAAGTTCCAAGCGGCAAATTCTCGATAAGGGATCTTGCCAAAGCCCTCATCCCGGACGGCGATCTTTCAAAATGTCTCACATGCGGAACCTGCACAGCGGGTTGTCCTGCATCAGGCCAGATGGACATGGACCCACGCAAATTTCTGCGTATGGCAGTCCTTGGTCTTGACGAGCAGCTTGAAAGACATCCCTGGGTATGGGTCTGCACAATGTGCAAACGTTGTAATGACGTCTGCCCCATGAAGATCAACATCCCCCAGCTGACGTTCGAACTCAGGTCAAGATGGCCAAGGGAAGAAAGGCCAAAGGGTATCCTGGGTTCCTGCGACATGCATGTAAAATCCCGTGGCGGAGCTATGGGCGTACCACTCGAAGATTTTGAATTCACGGTAAGCGACCTTGCGGAGGAATGCAGAACCCAGGAAGGTTTTGAAGAACTCCGCGCAGAGATAGACAGGGAAGGCGCTATGTTCGCCCTGAACCAGAACTCCCGCGAGCCTGTTACAGAGCCGGATGAGCTTTTGCCTCTCTGGAAGATCCTCCACACAGCCGGAGCAGACTGGACATATTATTCAGATATGTGGGCTGGTGAAAACTACTGCATGTTCCTCGCAGACGATCCTTCATGGGAATACATAGTTAGGGCTCAGTCGAAAAAAATCGATGAGCTTGGATGCAAGACCTTTATAAATACCGAATGCGGACACTCATTTTATGCTGTATACGCAGCACTCAAAAAATTCAATATACCCCATAATTTCGAATTTAAGAGCATAATAGAATTTTATGCAAAATGGATAAGGGAAGGGAAGCTTCCCGTTAATTCAGAATGGAACAAAGACCTCAAGATTAAATTCACGGTTCAGGATCCATGCAACATCGTCCGTAAAAGCCTTGGTGACTGGATGGCCGACGAGCTTCGCTTTGTCGTAAAGACAGCTGTAGGCGAAGAAAATTTCGTCGAAATGTATCCGAACAAGTCCAACAACTACTGCTGCGGCGGTGGTGGTGGCGCTCTCCAGGCTGGCTACACAGAACAGCGTCAGGCTTACGGAAAGATCAAGTTTGACCAGATCATGCAGACCGGCGCGACTTATGTGATCACTCCATGCCATAACTGCCATGCCCAGATAGAAGACATCAAGCACGCATTTGATGGCCATTACCATGTTGTCCATCTCTGGACTATCCTTTGTCTTTCGATGGGCATTCTGGGTGAGAACGAAAGAACTTATCTGGGGCCTGATCTGGCGGATTTTGGTCTGTAGGAAACAATAGAGCTAAGGAGATTTGATATGAGTACAAAAAATGTAACCGGCGCTGTTCTTGTGGCAGGCGGCGGTATCGCCGGAATCCAGGCCGCGCTTGACCTGGCCAATTCCGGCTATTACGTATATATGCTTGAAAAATCGCCGTCCATAGGCGGTGTCATGGCCCAGCTTGACAAGACCTTCCCGACAAACGACTGTTCAATGTGCATCATGTCGCCAAAGCTTGTTGAAGTTGGTCGCCATATGAACATAGAGCTGATCACCCTGGCTGAGATTAAGGATGTCAGAGGTCAACAGGGTGATTTCGAAGTAGATGTTTTCCAGAAGGCAAGATACGTTGATATGACAAAATGTATTGCCTGCGGAGCATGTACCGAAAAATGCCCGAAAAAAGTTGATGATGTCTATAATGCTGGACTTGCCAAGAGAAAGGCGATCTATGTGCCTTATCCCCAGGCAGTTCCACTGAAATATGCCATTGACGCAAAAAACTGCATCAAGCTCACAAAGGGCAAGTGCGGAATCTGCGAAAAAACATGCCCTGCCGGGGCAATCATGTATGATGACAAGGACAAGAACCTTACCCTAAAGGTTGGCTCCATAGTGCTTGCCCCTGGTTTCAGCACATACAATCCGTCCGGAAAGGCAATATACAATTACGACGCTTCCAAAGACGTAGTAACCTCGATAGAGTTCGAGCGTTATCTTTCGGCTTCAGGCCCTAACCAGGGCCATGTGGTAAGACCGTCTGACCACGTTCACCCCCACAAGATAGCATGGCTCCAGTGCATAGGTTCCAGAGACATCAATACCTGCGGAAACGGTTACTGCTCATCCGTGTGCTGTATGTATGCAATCAAACAGGCGATCATTGCAAAAGAGCATGATCCGTCCCTTGAATGCACCATTTTCTATATGGACATGAGAACCCACGGAAAGGGCTTCGAAAGCTGCTATAACGAAGCCAAGGAAAAGCATGGCATCAAATTCGTCAGATGCAGAATCCACTCCATTTTTACCCAGGAGGGCGAGGAAAAGGGACAGGTTCTCGACTATTTTGACGAAGCCACAGGCAAGGTTGTCCGCGAGCTTTATGACATTGTAGTTCTTTCCGTTGGTATGGAAATATCACCCGAAACACGCCAGCTTGCAGAAAAGATAGGCGTAGATCTGACTCCGAGCGGATTTGTCAAGACATCCTCATTTGATCCTGTAGCCACTTCAAAACCAGGTGTTTATGTCTGCGGCGCCATCCAGGGCCCAAAAGATATTCCCCAGTCTGTTGTTGAGGCTGGCGGGGCGGCAATGCGGGCGGGAGCGTCCCTTGCAAGCGCGAGAAACACCCTCACAAAAACAGCCCCTGAAAGAACTGAAATAGACATCAAGGGCGACCGTCCGAGAATAGGCGTGTTCGTATGCCACTGCGGAAGTAACATCGCAGGCGTCATCGATGTGCCTGCCGTACGCGATTATGCAGCAACCCTTCCGTATGTGGAATATGTTGCAAACAATATGTACTCCTGCTCCCAGGATGCCCAGGACGCAATTGCTGCCGTAATCAAGGAGAAAAACCTCAACAGAATGATAGTTGCGGCCTGTTCTCCGAGAACCCACGAGCCATTGTTCCAGGAAACCCTTCTTGCTGCCGGAATAAACAAATATCTATTTGAAATGGTCAATATCCGTAACCACGGATCATGGGTACACAAGGATCATCCTGTAGAAGCGACTGAAAAGGCCAAGGATCTCGTGAGAATGGCAGCGGCAAAAAGCGCCCTGCTTGAGCCTCTTTCAGAGGCGGATCTGGATATAGACCAGAATGTTGTCGTAATCGGCGGAGGTATCGCCGGAATGACAGCTGCAAAATCCCTCGCTGATCAGGGATACAAGGTAAATATCATTGAGCGTGAGGCCTCTCTTGGCGGTCAGGCAAAAAATCTTTACCAGACGGCTGGCGGAGCCATGATCCAGGAAGGTCTCAAGAATCTGGCATCTGAAGTTACTTCCCATGAAAATATTACAGTTTTTGCAGGATCAAATATTGAGGGTGTCGAAGGATTTGTCGGCAATTTCAAGACTATTGTAAATACAGGCGGAACCTCAAAGACCATTGAGCACGGTGTCACTGTGGTGGCAACCGGCGCGTCGGAGCTTAAACCGACCGAATATATGTATGGTCAGGACAAGCGCATCGTGACAGGCATAGAGCTGGACAAGATGTTCATCAATGATGACCCCGCTCTGAAATCAGTAAATTCGGCTGTTTTCATACAGTGTGTTGGCTCAAGGGAGCCGGAGCGACCATACTGTTCAAGAATATGCTGCACACACTCCGTTGTCTCAGCCCTTCATCTCAAGGAAAAAAATCCTGACATGAATGTCTTTGTTCTTTACAGGGATATCAGAACCTATGGTGAAAAGGAACTTCTGTACAAGGAAGCAAGGGAAAAAGGGGTAATATTCGTTAGATACGGACTTTCAAACAAGCCTGTAGTTTCTGTCGGTGAAAACGGGAAACTGAATATCAGGGTCACTGACCATGTCCTTCAGTTGCCACTTGTCATTGAGGCAGATCTTCTTACCCTCGCGTCAGCCGTTGTTCCGTACAAAGATGAAAAGCTCGCACAGTTCTTCAAGGTTCCCCTGAATGAAGACGGGTTTTTTGTCGAGGCCCACGTAAAACTTGCTCCTTCAGATTTTGCTACTGACGGCGTATTCCTTTGTGGTCTTGCCCATTATCCGAAGCCGATAGATGAGTCCATAGCCCAGGCCCAGGCTGCCGCTTCAAGCGCGCTCAGACTTCTTGCCAAGAAGTCCATAAAAACCCAGGGTGCTATTGCGGAAGTCAACCAGATGATTTGCAGCGGTTGCGGAGTCTGTGTTGCGGTATGTCCATATAACGCTCCTTCAATGAGACTTTCAAAACCTTATGAAGGCAAGGCAGAGATCAACCCTGTTCTTTGCAAGGGATGCGGAGCCTGTGTTTCGTCCTGCCGTTCAGGAGCCTTGAAACTCAAGGGTTTTGATGAAGGCCAGCTAATTGCGATGATTCAGAGTGCGACTAATTTCTAAGATACAGGCTTTTAGAGATGCTGGGAAACTCTTTTGGAAAGGTCTGGCAACAGCATTTTCATGAGGGACTTTCCTGGAATGAGGCTTAAAAATCTGCTGGATTTTGCGGATTCTACACAGAGAAGCAGAAATCTTATAATTTAAGGGTTTCTAAAAATATTTCATGCCTGTTTCAGAATTCTATTTTGAAACAGGTACAGGAGGTAAGATGAGCGAGTTTGAACCAAAAATAGTCACGATACTGTGCAACTGGTGTACATATGGAGCTGCCGACCTTGCGGGCGTAAGCAGATTCCAGTATCCGCCAAACGTAAGGGTTGTAAGGGTTCCGTGTTCCGGCCGCGTGTCTCCGAAAATGATTCTTTCTGCATTTCATAACGGAGCTGACGGTGTCTGGATTTCAGGCTGTCATCCCGGCGACTGCCATTATATTACAGGCAATTACTATGCACGCAGAAAATTCATTTTATTGAGGGATTTCCTTGAATATCATGGCGTCGAGCCTGGAAGAATTCACTTTTCATGGATTTCTTCGGCAGAAGGCGTCAAATTTGCCGAAGTTGCCAGGGATGTTGTCGAAGCTGTCAGAAAAGTTGGACCAGCCAAATATTTCAAGAAAGACAAACTGGAGGGCATAGCGGCATGACAGCATATATTGATAAAATAAAAGAAGCGGCCCGCCGCGTTCTTTCAGAAAAAAAGGTGGATGCAGTCATCGGATTTAAAAGCGGAAGTGTTGCCATGATGACCGAACCGTGCCTCATAAGCAGCGCTGAAGATGTTGACAAGCTGGTATGGGATTCAAACTGCCGCCTTAACCTTGCTAATTACGCAAAGGGAAGAAAAGACAAGGTTGCTGTCATAGCCAAGGGCTGCGATTCACGCAACCTTGTTACCCATATAATAGAAAACCAGATCAAACGTGAAAATCTTTATATTATCGGTGTACCGTGCACAGGCATGGTGGACAAGTCTGTCATAAAGACAATGTGCCCTGGCGATATCACCGCAATGACTGAAAATGGTGACGACATAAAGATTGTCTGTGACGGATCTGAAAAAGCTCTCAAAAAGCCAGAAGTTCTCCAGAGCAACTGCAAGACCTGCATGCACAGAAATCCGGCTCTTTTTGACGAGATGATAGCAGAGCCGGTCAAGGAACAGGAAGTTGCGGATCGTTTTGCTGACATCAAAAAAATAGAAGCAATGTCAGGCGATGACAGATGGAAATTCTTTGAAGACATGCTTTCGTCCTGCACAAGATGTTATGCCTGCAAGAATGCGTGTCCTCTCTGCTACTGCCCGACCTGTTTTGTTGACGAATCACGCCCCCAGTGGGTTGGCAAGGGATTGGACCCAATAGATGTCAGAACTTACCATTTCCTCAGGGCATTTCACTGCGCCGGACGCTGCACAGACTGCGGAGCATGCGAAGCTGCATGCCCTATGGATATAAAGGTGAGACTGTTCACAAAGAAGCTGGAAAAAGACTGCTTTGAGAGTTTCGGATGGGAGGCAGGAATGTCCATTGATGAACGTCCTCCTTTGGACACATACAAGGTCAATGATCAGGAAAGCTTTATCCGGTAGCAGTTGTTATTGCTTCAGCCGAAAACTTATAATTAACGGCAAAGAAAAAAGCTTCAGCCGCCCGAATTAAAAATAGGCAAGCCCGAAGGAATGAGGAGTAGCCCTTCTTACTTCGCAATGACCGAGGGCGAAGCTCAACACAGCGGATGGACTTTTTACGAAGCCGGTTGGGGATATGCCATGAAGATTATTAAAATTGACAAGTCAGCCTGGGCTGCCGGAGTGGATAAGTCGCGGAGCGCTTACCGACTGGTGGGCCCGGTCAAGGATAAGCAGTTCCATGTATTCAGAGGGCTTGCAGCTGGCGAACAGCCCGACATGGGTTACAAAAACACAAGACTTTCACCAAAGTCCATAGCTTTCCCGGCATCTGAAACCATGCTGGTTTATAATCTGGACGAAAATGTGGAAGGCCATCATATAATGAAAGAGGCTGAAAAGGATTATTCAGCCCAGGCCGTAATCGGCATCAGACCATACGACGCCAAGGCTTTCAAACTTGTTGAACTCAACTTCAACAATCCTGATTATCAGGATCCTTACTGGGTAAAGGCTTATGAATGCACAACCTTCATAGGCCTTGCGATCAACAGCCCTGACCAGTTTGATTTTTCCACAAGCTGCGGAACAGGGCCATTTGATGACTCGGCTCTGGATGTAATGCTTGTTGATGCTGGTGACAGCTACCTTGCAAAGGTGATGACAGACAAGGG
>NZ_AUEY01000099.1 GCF_000426225.1 Desulforegula conservatrix Mb1Pa | reverse complement strand
CCCATATTCGGACAGGAATTCGTGAATACTCTTTCCTTTTTGAAATTGGATCATATTTTTTGCCATGCTACACCTCCATCATATCTGGATAATCTTTCACATGCCTTAAGATAAGCATGGCGGAGTAAAAATCGTAATCAAATATTTTAATGCAGGTGGAATCTTGAGAGCCTGGCACATATCTTCTTGGGGAAGTCTTATCATCCATGAATGATCATCAGCCCATCTACGGTCAAAGCGTTTTACAATCAGAGCTTTGATATCTTCAAAATGTCCGATTTCTGCGTCTGCAACCGGGATTCCGTAGTCCTTCAAGATTAGATGACAGAGCCATTCATTTTCAACGCTGTCAGTAAGATCCATGCCACTGTGAACTATTCTACCAATCGGAAGTTTAAAATGTGGCTTGTAGGCGTAACTCCAAGAGGACGATGCCATCTCCAGTCATCTTAAGAAGAGCTGTCTTTTCCTGAGCGCCTGCAATGGATATTCTGAAATCATCATCTTTCATTCCAAGAGGCATGGTAGTGTAATTACGGAGGATATCAGCAATCTGAGCCTCTGAGACTTCATCAGCCTCAATACGCCTTACATCAATAATTTCAGCATCATCAGGAAGAAGCTGTATGGCTCCTACACAATCACGACCAACATGCCAGAGGAGATCAAAACACCTGTTGCTCTTAGCCCTAAATCTTGTTTGGATTCTGCTTCTTACAGGCTGACTGTCCGGAAGAAGATTGTCGAAAAAGCTGTCAACCATATCTCCTGCGTAAGCTTTTTGAGATAGTGGCATTGACAGTGATAAAGGTCGTGCCCTGTCTGAATGTATCCAGGAATCACTGTACTCAAAACTCAGCATACCTGTTGAAAGTCTTGTAAGGCAGCCTACTTTAAGACCATTCATAAAAACATAGAGATCAGTTGTTATTCTTGGTCTTCCCATCTACCAGCTGTCTCCTTCGACTTTTTCATTTTTTTGACAAGGCTGTATAACAAGTTCAAGATCAAGAGCTGCAAGAAGACGGAAAAGAGTATTCAGCGTTGTTCCAGGATTACCCTTTTCAACCTTGGAGATGGTATGCTGTTCCATGCAGACCTGATGCCCCACTGCTTTTTGGGTAAGGCTTTTCTTCTTGCGCTCAGTCCTTAAGGCAAGTCCTAAACTTTCAGGTGAAACAAGTCTGTGGGTCATTATCACTCCTTATCCATGAAGCTGAAGTTTCAATTATGTCAGTCACCGACCACCGGCAAAGCCGGTGGTCGGTGACTAACAAAAGAATTAACTGTGCGCATTGAGGTTTTAACACGTGAAGTTCATAATAAATTTGTAGATAACAACGAAAATAAAACCTAAAGAGCTAATTGCAAATATATCAAAAAAATGTAACCATTGCATATGTCTGATTTCAGCTGTCAGAAAACAGTATAGACTACTACAAATCCAGCTACCACCAAACATGTGATTGATAACAAAAACACAATATCAATAGCGTTAGTCCATTTTTCTATGTTTTCAGACTGCAGATGTCTAAGAGCAAAAAAAATCAGGTAGCAAACAACAAGAAAGCCAATTGATGACATAAGAAACAGATCATCAGCTATTGATTCTATTTTTGTACTTGCTATTTTTATATTGGCGATACCAACAAGAGCTAAACTGAGTCCTGCTAAAGTTCCGCTAGTGGAGAGGATAGAAAGCAAAAATTGTTGCAGATCTTTCTTATTATTCACATTTTTAAGCATATATTGTCCCTTATTGAAAATGAGCGAGGAGGTCTCCTCCTTATTAGTAAGTCTTTATGATGCCAATTTTCTCATATACAGGCCTGATCATTTTCCTCAGATCTGGAAGTTTTCTGGAAAAGACGGCTGAACAGATCATGCAGCAGACTCCTCCAATGAAAAGAGTTTTAGGAGCGCCAATATGACTGGCAAGCGTACCAGCCCACAGGCTTCCGAATGGAGCCATGCCGATAAAGGCCATTGTGAAGAAACTCATTACCCTGCCGCGCTTATCATCATCAACTATTGTTTGAAGAATTGTATTGCTTGCGGCCATTTGAACCATCATTCCAAATCCTGCCCAAAATAGCATTGTCATTGAAAGCCACAGAACACTGGATATGGAAAAAAAGACAAGTCCGCAGCCAAAGATCAGAGTTGCTGAAGCTATAATTTTACCAAGTCCAAGAACATCTTTTCGTGATGCAAGAAACAGAGCGCCGCAGAGAGCCCCGACTCCTGAAGCTCCCATGAGAAATCCAAGTGTATGAGGTCCTCCATGCAGAATATCGCTTGCGAAAATCGGCAGAAGCACCATGAACGGCACACCTGTAAGACTAACAAGACCAAGTTGCAGTATGATTACCTTGATTGGCATAAAACCGAACGCATAATTAAATCCTTCCCTAAGGCCTTTCAGGGCTGATTTCTGATCGGAGCTAATTCTGCTCTTTATGTTTTTCATAAGAAGCAGAGAAATAATCACTGCCACATAACTGGCCGCATTTGTAAAAAAGCAGATTTCTTCGCCAAAAGCAGCAATCATGATGCCTGCTATCGTAGGGCCTATCATTCGGGCAACATTAACCATTGAGGAATTAAGGGCTATGGCGTTTCCAAGAAGGGATTTGTCTTCCACCATTTCAATTACAAAAGACTGGCGAGTTGGAATATCAAAAGCGTTGACAAGGCCAAGAAAGAGGCTGAGTACAGGTATGTGCCAGACCTTGATGTAGTCAGTCATAAGGAGAATTCCCAAGGTGAGAGCCTGAATCATGGAAAGTGCCTGTGTCAGGATGATCAGTCTGTGCTTGTTTATCCTGTCTGCAAGAACTCCGGCAAAGGGCGCCACAAAAAATGAGGGAATCTGGCTACAGAAGCCGACAACGCCTAAAAGTGCGGCTGAATGTGTCAATCTGTAAACCAGCCAGCTCATTGCAGTCTGTTGCACCCAGGTTCCTATCAAGGAAATCCCCTGGCCTGCCATGAATAGCCTGTAGTTTTTTGAAGACAGGGCACGGAAAGTAGCTTTTGCACGGTTCAATTAAGGTTTGCCTTGTTTTGTGTTTTCATAATCTGCCTCATTTGCTGTTTGCATATTATCTGGTGCATTCAATGCAGCAGAATTCCATCCTCCGCCCAGAGCCTTCACTAAAAGTACACTTGCGGCCATGCGTCTACCGCTTATGGATGTAGCTGTTTTTTCATTTGAAAGCTTTACTGTCTGGGAAATTATGACATTCACATAACTCACTGTACCAGCCTTATACTGGTTTAATGAAACATCCAGCGCCTTCTGTGCGGACTTAACCGCATCATCCTGAACCTTTGCCTCTTCTTCCAGAATTCTTAAAGCAGCCAGATTATCTTCCACTTCCTGAAAACCAGAAAGGACGTTATTTCTGTAAGCTGCGACACTCGCATCGTAAACAGCCTGTGCCTGCTGGCTTTGGGCGCTTCTAAGTCCACCGTCAAAAACATTTCCACTTATCGAAGGCCCGAAAGACCAGAAATGGCTTGGCCAATCGAACAGCTTATCTATGGCTGAAGATTCATAACCTCCGCCTGCAGACAGCCTTATGGTTGGATAAAATGCCGCTTCTGCTGCTCCGATCTGGGCATTTGCGGCAGCTACATGCCTTTCTGCCGAAGCTATGTCAGGCCTGCGTTCAAGAAGTTCCGACGGCACTCCCACTGGAATTGGAGGTGGTGAAACTTCAAGCGGAGCAAATGCAAGGGAAAAATTAGATGCAGGTTGTCCTGTCAAAAGGGCTATGGCGTGTTCAAGTTGCGCCCTCTGAACTCCGATGTCAATCACCTGCGCCTGTGTACTTTTCAGCTGGGTCTCTGCCTGCAACACATCAGACTTTGAGACAACTCCGCTGTCGTATCTGTTTCTTGCCATTTCAAGGGATTTTTCATACAGCTCCACAGTTGAATCAAGAATTTTTTTCTGGGAATCCAGAGTCCTAAGCTGAAAAAAGTCCTGCGCCAGTTCAGCCTGTACACTTAGGCGTACGGCAGCAAGATCAGCTGCACTGGCCTGCTGACCGGCCTGACTCGCTTCCACTGTTCGCCTTATTTTCCCCCACAAATCAGCTTCCCATGAGATATCTGCGGGCAGCATAAAATCAGAATTTACAGTTCCAGTGGAGCCTTTGATATTTTCTGACTTCTGGGATCGGCTGAATGAAGCTCCGGCATTGACGCCTGGAAAATACCCTGATCTTGCAGCCTGAACAGCCGCTCTTGCCTGACGAAATCTGGCCTCGGCAGCCATTATATTCTGATTCGAGATGTTTACCTTTTCTTCCAGAGCATTCAGCTGCGGGTCATTAAACACCTTCCACCAGGCTTCTCCGATTGATTCATCATTCGGCTTCCCTATTTTCCAGCCCTTCATTTCCTTGAAGGAATCCGGCGACCTGGTTTCAGGCTTTATATAATCCCTGCCCATTGTGCACGCAGTGGTGGAGACAAGCAAGGAAAGCGATAATGCCAGTCTGAAAGAATTTCTGATTATATTGTTCTTTTTCATTGAATGTCCTTTATTAAATATCAGGTATCAATAGTCCGGCATACTTTATATGTCTCTGGCTCAATTGCTTTATTCACCGACTTCATCAGAAACCATGTCGGTATAAAGCTTTTTTTTGTTTTTCCTGCGCCGCTGGTCAGTCCACTGTCTTAAACGATCTATATAAAGATATACGACAGGAGTTGTATAAAGAGTCATCATCTGACTGAAAATAAGACCTCCAACAATGGAAATCCCAAGCGGCCTGCGCAGCTCCGATCCCACACCAGTTCCGAGGGCAAGCGGCATGGCGCCCAGAAGGGCAGCCATAGTTGTCATCATGATTGGCCTGAACCTTAGCAGACATGCCTGCCTGATTGCATCAACAGGATCCAGCTTTTGTTTTCTTTGCGCAGCCATGGCAAAGTCGATCATCATGATTCCGTTTTTTTTGACTATGCCGATAAGAAGCAGCACACCTATAACCGCTATTATGCTCATGTCAGTTTTAAAAATCATCAGGGCAAGAGCTGCACCAACTCCCGCGGACGGCAGGGTTGATAGTATTGTTATGGGATGAAGGTAGCTCTCATAAAGAACACCGAGGACGATATACACAGCCACAAGCGCAGACAGAATCAGCATCGGCTGACTGCTGAGTGATGCCTTGAAGGCTTGGGCGGTTCCCTTGAAATTTCCCATGATACTTGCTGGCAGACCTATTTCTTTTGTTATTTCTTCAATTGATGTAACTGCTTCGCCAAGAGCCACGCCAGGAGCAAGATTGAATGATATTGTCACAGACGGGAACTGGCCCTGATGATTTATCGAAAGCGCTGTGGAAGACGGTTTATAAGAACTGAAAGCGCTCAGTGGAACCATGACGCCCTTGTTTGAAGGGACATATATATCATTGAGGGTTTCAGGATTTTGCCAGAATTGGGGAGCCACCTCCATTATTACACGATACTGGTTAAGAAGCGTATAATTGACAGAAACAGGGCGCTGGCCGAAAGCGTCATAAAGAATTTCATCTATTGCCTGGGGGGTTATTCCCAATTTTGACGCTGTCTGGCGGTCGATTTCAATAGAAACCTGAAGCCCCTTGTTTTGCTGGTCGCTGTTGACATCCACAAGCATTGGGAGCGCACGCAACTTCTGCAGAACTTTTGGTCCCCATACGTTCAGTTCTCTGACATTATCTCCCTGAAGAGTATACTGGTACATGGCGTTGCTCATCCTTCCGCCTATGCGAAGATCTTGCACCGGCTGAAGAAAGGTGGCAGCCCCTGGGATTTCAGACAATTTTTTGCGCAGTCTTGCAATGATTCCAGTTAATGGCGTCAGTCGTTCTTCAAAGGGCTTCAGGGCAATAAACATTCTGCCTGTATTGGTGGTTGAACCTCCGCCGCCACCTCCGCCTGTAAAACCAGCCACATTTTCGACATCAGGATCCTTTCTTATTATATCAACAACCTGGGTTAGCTTTTCCTTTAATGCCTGAAACGAGATGTCCTGTGCAGCTTGGATATTTCCGCTTAAACGCCCTGAATCCTGCTCAGGAAAAAAGCCTTTTGGGATCTTTACAAAAAGGGCGATGTTGACGGCAAGGGTAATAACAGTAACTCCAAGCATGATCCTGTGATGACGAAGCGCCCAATTGAGACTCAGCTCATAACGACTGTGCATCCAGTTTAAAACAGCTTCGCTTGTCCTGTAAACAGGTCCATGTCCTTCGTTTGTCTCAGGCTTTAAAAGCCTGGCGCACATCATTGGCGTAAGTGTCAGGGATACAAGCAGCGACATCATGATGGCCGCTGAAAGAGTAACAGCAAATTCCCTGAACAGACGGCCCACCATTCCTCCCATAAGAAGAATGGGAATAAAAACAGCGACAAGAGAAGTACTCATGGACATGACCGTAAATGCGATTTCTTTTGTTCCTGTCAGGGCAGCCTGTAAAGGAGACATACCCTTTTCACGGTATCTGGTTATGTTTTCAAGAACCACTATCGCGTCATCCACCACAAAGCCGGTTGATATGGTCAGAGCCATGAGGGAAAGGTTGTCAAGGGAATAACCCAGCAGATACATTATCCCGAATGTTCCAATAATGGACACTGCTACCGCTGTCGCCGGAATAATCGTTGATCTGATGCTTCTTAAAAACCAGAACACGACAAGAATAACGAGAAGAATGGAAATAATAAGATTTTGTTCCACATCCCTCAGTGAACCACGGATAGGAGGCGTACGATCAAGAACCACAGACAGCTTGACTCCCCCTGGCAGCGATGACTCAAGTTGCGGGACCATGCTTCTGACTTTATCCACTGTCTCTATGATATTGGCTCCGGGTTGACGAAAAACTATGACCGATACAGCCGGAATTCCGTTTACCAGCCCGGCGGTTCTCAGATCTTCAACAGAATCCTGAACGTCAGCCACGTCCGAAAGCCTTACGGCTGAGCCTGATTTGTATGAAACAATCAAGGGCAGATACTGATCTGCGGTGCGGAGCTGATCGTTTGCCCTGATTTCCCATGTTCTGTCATCATTTGCCAGATTGCCTTTGGGCTTGTTGGCATTTGTATTAGAAAGCATGCTCCGGACAGCTGCAAGGCTGATTCCATACTTATTTAATGCAGTAGGATTGAGGTCAACCCTAACAGCTGGTAGAGAGCTTCCTCCAACATGGACCTGCCCTACCCCCTGAACCTGGGAAAGTTTTTGCTGGATAATAGATGATGCAACGTCATACATTTTTGCCGTACTCACAGTTTCGGATGTGAGGGAAAGAATCATGACCGGAGCATCAGCAGGATTAACCTTGCGGTATGTAGGATTATTCGGAAGGTTTAAAGGTAGAAATCCTCTTGCCGCATTTATAGCTGCCTGAACATCACGCGCAGCTCCGTCTATATTCCGGTCAAGATCAAACTGGAGAGTTATGCCTGTGGTTCCTCTGTAACTTGTGGATGTCATTTCCGTAACGCCCGCTATCTGACCAAGTTGTCTTTCAAGTGGAGCCGCTACAGACGTGGACATGGTTTCAGGATCAGCTCCTGGCAACGAAGCGGCAACGGATATTGTCGGGAAATCCACCTGGGGCAAGGGCGAGACAGGCAGCAAACGGAAGGCTACAATTCCGGCAAGAACAATGCCTATTGTTATGAGAGTTGTCGCTACTGGTTTTTTTATGAAAGGCGCCGATATATTCATTACTGATCCTGCCCGTCCATAAAAGTATTATCACGTTCGGCAGCAAGGCCTCGTCTGCGACGGGCCATTCTGTCAAAAGCGAGATAGATGACCGGAGTTGTGTAAAGAGTAAGAATCTGGCTTATTATCAATCCTCCAACAATGGATATGCCAAGTGGCCTGCGCAGTTCAGCTCCCATACCATGACTCATGGCAAGGGGCAGAGCCCCAAGCAAAGCTGCCATTGTCGTCATCATTATCGGTCTGAATCTCAGAAGACATGCCTGGTAAATGGCTTCTGAAGGTGATTTGCATTCCTCTCTTTCTGCGTCAAGGGCGAAATCCACCATCATTATTCCGTTTTTCTTCACTATACCTATGAGCAAAATTATGCCGATAATGGCAATAACGTTAAGTTCACTGCGGCAGAGCATGAGTGACAGAACAGCTCCAACACCGGCTGAAGGAAGAGTGGATAGGATGGTAACAGGATGGATATAGCTTTCGTACAAAACGCCAAGGACAATGTAAACCGTGATCAAAGCCGCAAGAATCAAAAGAGGTTCGTTGGTGAGGGATGCTTTAAATGCCTGGGCTGTGCCCTGAAAGCTTCCGTGTATACTGACAGGCATATTCATTTGCTTCGTTGCGTTTTCGATGGCAGTTACCGCATCGCCAAGAGCCACGCCTTTTGCAAGGTTGAAAGATGTGGTTACTGCTGAAAATTGCCCTATCCTGTTTATGACAAGTGGGCCTGTTGTTTCTGAGGCCTTTGCCACAGCGCTGAGCGGCACCTGCCCTCCTCCCGAAGAACGCAGGTAAATGGAACTGAGTCCTGAAGGATCCTTCTGGAATGCCGGTTTTGCCGCAAGAACAACCCTATACTGGTTCAACTCTGTGAAAATGGTTGAAACAAGGCGCTGACCAAAGGCGTCATAAAGAGAATCGTCTATCATCTGCGGTGTAATGCCAAAACGCGAGGCAGTATTTCTGTCTATATCAAGCACGACTTTCAGGCCCTTGTCCTGCTGGTCGCTGTTGACATCACGGAGTTCAGGCATTTCTGCAAGTTTTTCCACAACCTTGGGCGCCCAAAGATTAAGCTCGTCACCGTTGGGATCTTCCAGCGTGTACTGATACTGGGTACGGCTGACCTTGGCATCAACGGTCAGATCCTGAACAGGCTGCATAAAAAGTGTTATACCGTCTACTTTTGCAAGCTCGGGCTGAAGCCTTCTTATAATGTCACCCGCATTGATTTTTCGTTCTGAAAGCGGCTTCAGATTAATAAGGATTCTGCCGGAATTCAGGGTCGTATTTGTTCCGTCAACGCCTATGAAAGATGAAAGGCTCTCAACTGCCGGATCTTTTAATATCACCTTTGCAAGTTCCTGCTGGCGCTCGGCCATGGCAGGAAATGAGATAGATTGCCTGGCTTCTGAAATTCCCTGGATTAATCCTGTGTCCTGAACAGGGAAAAAGCCTTTAGGTACAATTACATAAAGCAGCACTGTAAGAACAAGCATTACCCCAGCAACCACAAGTGTGGCTGTCTGGTGTTTCATTACCCATTGTAGTGACCTGCCATATGCGGCAATGACTCTGTCAAATACCAGTTGGGAACCATGATAGAATTTCCCCTGTTTTTCCTCTGGAACATGTTTGAGAATCCTTGCACACATCATGGGGGTAAGGGTCAATGAAACAACTGCCGAAATAAGTATGGTCACTCCGAGGGTAATCGCAAACTCACGAAAAAGACGGCCAACAACATCTCCCATGAAAAGAAGCGGAATAAGAACCGCAATCAGTGAAACAGTAAGAGAAAGAATTGTGAATCCGATCTGCTTCGAGCCTTTGAGTGCAGCCTGAAGCGGCTCTTCACCTTCTTCGACGTAACGGGCGATGTTTTCTATCATTACAATGGCATCATCCACGACAAAGCCCGTGGAAATGGTCAAAGCCATTAATGTTAAATTATTAAGGCTGAAACCAAGCAGATACATCACTCCGAATGAACCGACAAGCGACAGCGGAACTGCCACACTTGGTATCATGGTTGCGGCAAAATTTCTAAGAAACAGGAATATAACCAAAACAACCAGCGCAACTGACAGAATAAGTTCAAACTGGACATCCTTCACAGATTCTCGGATGGTTGTAGTGCGGTCTGTTAGAACTGCAACTTTAATTGTTGGAGGAAGAGAACTCTGCAGCTGTGGCAGAAGTTTTTTAATGCTGTCCACAACCTCAATTACATTTGCGCCTGGTTGTCTCTGGATATTCACGATAACCGATGGCGACGTATTCATCCATGCGGCCTGATTCACGTTTTCAGCATCATCAACCACTTCAGCAACATCAGTCATCTTTATGGGCGCGCCATTTTTGTATACAACTATGAGTGACTTGTAATCCTTGCTTGAATATATCTGGTCATTCGCTCCAATAATGTAGGACTGTCGTGGTCCGTCAAAACCTCCCTTTGCCTGGTTCACATTTGCGGCTGTAATGGCTGTGCGCAGATCCTCAAGTGTCATTCCATAAGAAGCCAGGGCAGTCGGGTTTGCATGGATACGTACAGCTGGCCGCTGGCCTCCGCTTATGCTTACTAATCCAACGCCTGGCATCTGGGAAATTTTCTGAGCGAATCTCATGTCCGCCAGATCTTCTACCTTTGGCAATGGTAACGTATCCGATGACAGGGCCAGAGTCAGAATCGGCGCGTCCGCAGGATTAACTTTGCTGTAAACAGGAGGAGACGGCAGATCCTTGGGAAGAAAATTGAAAGCGGCGTTTATGGCTGCCTGAACCTGCTGCTCAGCCACATCGAGACTTAAATTCAAGCTGAACTGCATGGTTATGACCGAACTACCGTTGGAGCTGGCAGACGTCATCTGGGTGAGTCCCGGCATCTGACCGAACTGTTTCTCAAGAGGTGCGGTTACAGAAGATGTCATTACATCCGGGCTTGCTCCAGGATAAAAAGTACGAACCTGAATGGTTGGATAATCAACCTGCGGCAAAGCTGAAACAGGTAGCTGACGATAAGCGACAGCGCCTGCCAGGATTATGGCAATCATGAGCAGCGTGGTCGCAACAGGTCTTTTTATGAAAATACTTGAAAAATTCATTTATTTTGCTTTCGCGGAGGAGTGCCGCTGCTTTGCTCCTTCAGTTCAACCTTGCTGCCATCCTTCAGTTTTTCTGTACCATCGGAAACCACAAGCTCATCTGCCGAAAGCCCAGACGCGACAGACGTGTCGTTACCCTGGGGCGCTCCGGGTGTAATAGGGCGCATTTCGACGGTTTTGTCTTCTTTCACAACGTACACAAAAACGCCCTGGGTACTCCTCTGGATGGCCGAAGAAGGCACAATTATGGCATCATGCTTAGTATCCACAAGCAGACGGGCATTGACGAACTGATTCGGAAAAAGTTCATTTTTATCATTCTGGAATACGGCCTTGAGCTTTACTGTTCCCGTGGATGGATCGATCTGGTTGTCAATGGTAAGAAGCCTACCAGATGAGAGCTTCTGCTTCTGCTCTCTGTCCATTGCATCCACAGTCATACGATTGCCGCTTTTCATTTTATCAAGCACTTTTGGAAGACTGTCTTCTGGAATGGGAAAAACGACGCTGATGGGTTGAAGCTGGGTTATGACGACAAGTCCACCAGTATCATTTGCACGAATCATATTGCCTGCGTCGATGAGTCTAAGGCCGGTTCGACCGTTGATCGGGGCTGTTATGTGGCTGTATGTAATCTGGAGTTTTGCGTTGTCCACAAGACCCTGGTCTATTTTTACGGCAGCCTCATACTGGCGAACCAGCGTTTCCTGGGTGTCCAGCTGCTGTTTGGGAGCCGAGTCCTGTTTCCATAAAACGCGGTAACGCTCAAGATCTGTTTTCGCGTTTTTCAAAAGTTCCTGATCACGCATCATCTGGCCTTCAGCCTGACTGAGCTGTGCTTCAAAAGGCCTCGGGTCTATTGTGGCAAGTTGGTCATTCTTTTTTACCATCTGGCCTTCCTTGAAAAGAACCTCCATGAGTTGCCCGTCTACCCTGCTTTTTACTATCACCGTATTTGACGGGATAACAGAACCGAGACCTGTTAGATATATGTTAACATCCCCTTTTTTTGCAGGTACGGCTGTAACTGAAGTTGGAGGAGCTGGCGGCTTTTGGTCTTTTTTCTCTGCATCTTTCTCAGCCGCTTTGCTGGTCTGGGGCCCGATTCCAGCCGCTACCACAAAAAACAGTGCAGCTATTATGAACACCAATTTAAACCTTTTTATTGAGGGTCTGCCCCTGAAGATGTCTGTTCGCATTTTTATTCTACCTCCTTACGGATTTGATCTGGGAATGAAATTATTCCATCATAAATATTCAGTAAGTGGAAAACTTTAAAGAAAAACTGAATAGTTCACTTTTTATTAATCTGCTCAGTACAGCAACCTGCGTGCCATTAATTTTACATAATGTTTTGGCCTTGTACTTTGATAAAAACTAATTTGATTACGATTTTTACTCCGCCATGCTTATCTTAAGGCATGTGAAAGATTATCCAGATATGATGGAGGTGTAGCATGGCAAAAAATATGATCCAATTTCAAAAAGGAAAGAGTATTCACGAATTCCTGTCCGAATATGGG
>NZ_AUEY01000098.1 GCF_000426225.1 Desulforegula conservatrix Mb1Pa | reverse complement strand
GGACAACCGCTTGCGCGGCCTTTCATCTACATAAACTCATTCACATAGACTTCATCCCGTATTAGCACACCTTTCGATATGTTATCCAAGATCCAAGGGTAGATTACCCACGCGTTACTCACCCGTGCGCCACTCTACTCGGCACCCGAAAGCGCCTTTCGCGTACGACTTGCATGTGTTAAGCACGCCGCCAGCGTTCATTCTGAGCCAGGATCAAACTCTCCAATTAATCCTTTTACTCTCTGCTGTCACTACTCTATACTACCAGGTTTTCAAAGATCAAACTTACAAACCAAAAATTTCGCAAACAGTTTCCTGCCCTTGAAAAACTTGAGCAGACTATTTTATCCACTCGGTCTTGTCAAGAAGTTTTTATTACTTTTTCTTCTCGCTTGAAGTGACTTTTAGGCCACCTACTCAGAACTCCTTCTCTCGAAGAAGCCTTCGTGTTCAAGACCCGCCGAAACTATAGGCTACTGATCACTTTGTCAATCGTTTTTTTAAATTATATTTAACAGGCCAATAATAACTGACATAGATCATCAAAATCCTTTAATAATATTATGGAATCATGAATACCTAGCTCACGAAAAAGCCACAATCCCATTTTTTAGGCCGCACTCCGGCTTGAGTTCAGCCAGTCTTTGTAACGGCCATGCCATTTTTCAGCCTTGTCAAGTTTAGGCTTATGTACCTTCAATAAACCAAAAAGCCGGAAAACCATCACTAATTAAAGTAATTGCAGGTCCCGGCTTTTGAAAGATGATCGTCGACTGATTTATTTTTTTTCTTTTTCAGCTTCTGCGTCAGGAGCAGTTGTTTCTCCTTCAGCTTTTCCTTGGTCTTTATCCTTTTTCTTTTTGGTCTTTTTCCCCTTGATAGAATCCTCAGGGATCTGGTTTACGTCAAGGTTTTTCTCGTCCTCTATTTTTGCTTCATTTGCAGTTCCAATTTCCTGATTGTATGAACCAATTTCGGCATCAATAGACTGTTTTCTCTTATTGTAATCATCTGCACGCTGATTGAATTCTTTAAGTTTTTGCCTGTAAGCTTCTTTTTCTTCCTTGGTCTTTAAATTTTTTAAAGATTCTTCAAGGACTTTTCTCTCATCATTTAAGGCATTTGCCTCATCTGAAAAAGCCTTTGACTTTTCATCCAGTTCGTTTTTCTTTGCATCTAATGCCTTATTTTTTTCATTTTCAGAAGAATCCGGCTGAGGAGCTGCCTGATCTGCAGGGGGCGGCTCTGCTGCCATATTGTCGCCCGAAGGGCCTGAAAGATCAGGAGAGGACCGTATCTCGTCATATGATTTTATTTCTTCGCGCTGACTTTCAGGAACCTTTGACATATCATCAGTAAAAATTGTATTGCCATTTTTGTCTTTGTACTGGTAAATCTCGGAATAAGCTGGCTGGATGTTCAAGATAAAAAACATCCCGAAAGCAAACAACATTTTTTTCATTTCCGCATCTCCTTAATTATAATTTGATATTGCGTCATATAAGTCTTAAAAATTTTATGATTATCGCTTTTCCATCAATATTTTTCAAGCAAATAACTTTTGATTAACCCTGTTTGTTATTGTATAAACCCAGCGTTGTAAAAATGCTTAACCTTAAAAATAGTGGTAAATAAATGAAATATTCTTTGTGTATTCTTGCATGCTTTATATTTATTTTTTCAGGATGCGCCTTAAAACAGACTCAGCCGGAAAAAACAATCAGCCCTGATGCTGAAATGTTTGCTAAAGCTGAATCATTCTATGACTCCAAGACCTTTTACAGAGCTTTAAGCGAATTTGAAAAGTACCTTAAAAAATATCCGCACTCACCAAATTCAGCAGATGCGTCTCTGAGAATAGGAGAAATCCATCTTATTCTAAGTAATACTGACGCAGCAAAGGATGCTTTTGAAAAAACAATAAAGAACTATCCTACTAATCCCGCATCTTATGAAGCAAGGGTTAAATATCTGCAGTCATGTTATAAGGAAGGAGAATACGAAAAACTCGTAAAAAAATCGACGGAGTTTCTTGCTGGAAACATTCCCCAAAACACAAGATTTCAGATTTTAAAGATTAAAGGTGAATCTTATCTCGCACTGAAAGATTATTCATCAGCAGCAGCAGCATTTTGTGACGCTTTAAAAGAAGCTACTGAGCAGGATAAAGCGGATATCAAAGCAAATCTCAAAAAAGCAGTGTCTCTTATTGACACTCAAAATCTAAAAACACTTGCTTATTCAACAAAAAACGCGGCTTTAAAAAGTTACCTCCTTTTTCAGTTAGGACTAAATTACATTGCTGAACATAATTTTCAAGGTGCTGCAGCATCATTCAGATCGTTTCTTGAAGAATTTCCGGACCATGAACTTGCCGCAGAAGCAACCGCAAAACTAAAAGATGTGGCAGCGAACGATCCATACTCAAAATCGACCATCGGCTG
This sequence comes from Desulforegula conservatrix Mb1Pa, assembly GCF_000426225.1. Taxonomy (NCBI): domain Bacteria; kingdom Pseudomonadati; phylum Thermodesulfobacteriota; class Desulfobacteria; order Desulfobacterales; family Desulforegulaceae; genus Desulforegula; species Desulforegula conservatrix. The sequence goes on along the minus strand of NZ_AUEY01000098.1, from coordinate 10,212 downwards.
CATTCTTCCTTTAACCGGAAAATTTAAAATCTTCGGCGCCCAGGCCCAGAAGGGTATCGAACTTGCTCTTGCTTCATTTAAAGCAGTTGAAGGAGGGAAACAGGTCAAGTTTGTTATAAAGGATACAGGATCAAGGGATGATAAAGCAGCAGAAGCTGTAAAGGAACTTGCAAATGAAGGAGTAATGGCCATAGTCGGCCCCGTAGGCCCAGCTGAAGCAGCTGTCAGAGAATCCCAACTCCAGGGATTGCCAATAATTACCCTGACATCAAAAGATCATATTACTTCTGCCGGCGATTTTGTTTTCAGAAACTTCATTAGCAGCCAAATGCAGGCCGAGGCAGCAGCAAAATTCTCATTTGAAAACCTTGGAGCCAGATCATTTTCAATTTTATATCCTGAAGATGAATATGGCAAATCCATGACTAAATATTTTGAAGACAATGTTACAAAACTCGGTGGAACAATCTATTCAAAAGCTTCTTACCCTCCGGGCCTTACTGATTTTACTGCCTTTATAAAAAGGATTGCGCCGAAAGATGTTAATGGGTCTGATCCCAATTCCATTAATGCAAAGCCATATGATGTGCTCTTCATTCCTGACGGGCCCAAAAATGCAGGACTTATAATTGGTCAGCTGAATTACCACAACTTAGGCAATGTTCAGGTAATGGGAACAAATCTGTGGAATTCCCCCAAGCTTGCACAGGGAGCAGGTCCAGCGGCTGAGAATGTACTGTTTCCTGATGGATTCATAGCTAAAAGCTCAAGACCTAATGTACAGGATTTTGTGGCAAGATTTTCAGGCGCTTATGGTGAGAACCCGGGTTTCATCGAGGCTATCTCATACGACAGTGCTATGATGCTGTTTGAACTTATAAGCCAACCGGATGTTACTTCAAGAATTGAGCTCAAAAACCGTCTTCATGGCTTGAAAAACTTCCTTGGAGTTACAGGACAGACAAGCTTCAGCGAAAATGGAGAGGCATACAAGGAGCTTTACATTATCAAGGTACAAAACGGCGAGTTCACAGAATACAAATAAAAATGTGGCTCTGCCTGATTTTCAGTTAAGAAGTGCCTTTTATGGTTAATTTGCCATCAAAAAAGGGTGATGCGTAGGTCAGATTAGGACGCCCTTTGTCCGTAATCCGACGTTAAGCCGAGTGCCTCTGGCGGGTCGCTTTTTGTAAAAAGCTCCGCAAAAACTTTATGGTTTTGTTAGTAGGCAAAAAACTGATGTTTTTAGAGTTTTAAAAATGTTAAGCCCATGAACTTTCATATGTTAATGAGAATTGAGCATAACCACAAATAAAAATGAACATAAAACGCTTGGATGGATGGCATGGTCGCAAAGAATCCGATTCCCGTCATTCCGGCGGGCCTGTCCCGGTGAAAACAGTGAGCCGGAATCCAGAAGCGTCTGAAAATATGCATGCCGGATAAACTCCGGCATGATGTTACCTCCTTTTTTGACTTTTTGCGAGCCATCAATTTTTGAGGAGGCTTAAATAATTAGCGTCTTTATTTATATATAGAGACGCATAAATAAAAAATCTTTTCAGAGCATGGCCAGAAATGAATTAATGAAGATAACATACTCGTTTTATAGATTTATAACATCGCTGATTTTTATACCATTATCAGTATTTATTCAATTTTTTAGATTTTTGCATGGAGACAAAAACAGCCTTTTCTTACAAAGATTTGGCCTTTATAATTTCGTACAACCTGAAAAAGCATCAAAAAGAATTTGGATTCATGCATCGTCTGTTGGAGAAACTGGTGCAGCGTGTGCAATTATTGATGAAATAAAAAAAAAATATCCGGATATATCCATAGTATTTTCAACAGTCACAAAAACAGGCCACGAAATAGCTGAAAGGCTTACTGATAAAAAAATTATAAAAATATTAGCGCCACTGGATTTTGTATATGCTGTTTCAAGAGCGTTTGATTTTTTAAGACCTGATACTCTTGTTCTTACTGAAACAGAATTATGGCCCAATATGATTATGATAGCTGCAAAAAAGGGAATCAATATCATTACTGCAAATGGGAGAATATCTGAATCGACCCGCAGTGCTTACAAAATAATGCAGCCTCTTTCATCAGAAATTCTATCCTCAATAATCGCTTTCAGCATGATTTCAGAACCAGACAGCATACGGATTGCTGATGTTGGTGCTGACCCTTCAAAGATTTCTGTAAATGGAAACTCTAAATACGATCAGGCAATAAAACTCAAAAATAGTAATTCAGAAAAGACAAAGGCTGGTAACCTTGATCTATTAATCAATAAAAAAAACCGACAACTCATTGTCGCCGGAAGCACGAGGCCTGGCGAGGAAGAAATAGTAATAAAAGCTTTTCTTAATCTAAAAAAAACATTTCCTGATTCAATTCTTGCTATAGCGCCAAGACACATAAAAAGAACAAGTGAGATTGAAAAAATTCTTCAAGAAAGCTCTATCAGCTATTCCCTCCGAACAGCCTTGAAGCTTGATAACCCACCAGAATCAAGCGTGATAATACTTGATACAATAGGAGAACTTGCTGCATTGTACAGATTAGCAGATGCCGTATTCTGCGGAGGAAGTCTTTTCCCATTCGGCGGACAAAACCCTATGGAGGCTGCTGTTATAGGAAAACCTATACTGTTCGGGCCTTTTATGGATGACTTTGCAGACGTGGCGAGAATCCTTATAGAATCAGGTTCGGCAAAGGAAGTCAAAAACGCGGAAGATCTCTTTTTATGGCTTGCCAAAATTCTTGGCAATCAGGAATTTTCAGATGAAATGGGAAAACAGGCGGCTATTGCCATAGAAGAAAAAGCAGGAGCAGCAAAAAAACACGCCGAAGTTATTCTAAAATATTCTTGACAAAGTCGCAAAAGTCCGATTCCCGTCATTCCGGCGCAGGCCGGAATCCAGAAATATCTAAAAATACAAAGATGCCGGATCAAGTCCGGCATGACGACACCGCCCGTTTTTGACTTTTTGCGAGTCCATCATTCTTAACTATTCACCGGAATTGAAAAACTTTTTTTATGAAAGATTGACACCGAAACCATAAAAATTTTCGGGAGAGGTTTCGGAAACACCTTTTTCAAAAAAAGTGGAGGGGGCGAAGATAAGTTACAAATATTCAGGAAAGTGATTTGATCATATATAACCTTGAGGAGAGCTATCAGGCAATTATCTGCCTTTAAAAATCACCCATCAAGAGCTTCTCTGACAGAACAGGCCAGATTCTGCATTACGAAAGGCTTCACTATATATTTTTTTATTCCAATGGCCGCAGCGTTCGATTCTGTAAAATTCTCGCTATATCCGGTGCATAATATAATAGGAGTATCCGGTTTTTTATCAAGAATCTTCATGGCAAGTTCCGCGCCTGTCATTTTGGGCATTGTCATGTCTGTAATAACCAGATCAATTTTATCAGGATTATCAACAAAGAAAGCATAAGCATCCATACTGTTCGTCATGGTGGAAACCCTGTAGCCTAATCCTTCAAGTATTTCCCTTTCAGCTTCGACAACAACGGATTCATCATCAACAAGAAGAATGTGCTCAATACCGGCGGGTTTTTTATGGATAACCGTTGATGCCCCCTTTTCAGCCACCTTATGAACAAGCGGCAGATAAATATCAAATTTAGTACCTTTTCCTGGCAGGCTTGATACGCTAATTGATCCTCCGTATGTCTTGACAATTCCATGAACTACAGAAAGCCCCATCCCTGTACCTTTCCCATCTTTTTTTGTTGTGAAATAAGGCTCAAAAATCTTATCAAGCAAGTAATTATCCATGCCGTGACCAGTATCTGAAACTGTCAATCTGGCATATCGACCAGGATAAAGATCCGTAAACTCATTGAAATCATTTGGCCATATTTCAGCTTCGGCCAGTGAGATCTCAAGACTGCCACCTTTTTGTTCCATGGCGTGTTTGGCATTTGTGGACAGATTCATGATTATTTGATGAATTTGGGAAGGATTGCCTATTATGGCTCCACACTTTTTATCAAGATTAGCTTTAATCTCTATTGTTGAAGGAATGGAGGCTCTCAAAAACCTGACAGTCTCTTTAATAATAGGTTGAATAAACATTGGTTCAAAAACCATCTCGTTATGGCGGCTGAATGACAGAATCTGCTGAACAAGATCCTTTGCCCTGTACGACGCATTAAGAATATTATTCAGATAATCATATTGTTTGCTTGATTTGTCGACACACTCCATTGTCATTTCCGCATAAGCCATTATAGGAACTAAAATATTATTAAAATCATGGGCAATTCCGCCTGCAAGTGTACCTATGGCCTCCATTTTCTGGGTTTGCTGCAATTGACGTTGAAGTGTTTTTAGATCCGTTATGTCCTTAATCACACTTATGATCATCTCCACATTTTTTATTCTGATAATCTTTGAAAAAAGAGACCCGTTAAAAACAGATCCATCATTTGCTCTGAAATCTATTTCAAGATTATTTACAAAACCAACTTCCTTAATTTTTGTAACGAGGTATTGATTTCTAAAATCATCCGGATAGATTCCAAGCTCGGCCGAAGTTTTACCTATTATTTCATCGTTTCTTATCTTTACCATCTTAGAAAATTGATTATTGGCGCTTATAAATCGCCCGGATTCAATTTCAGTCAGTGAAATGGCATATGGGAAAAAATCAAAGACTGTTCTGAACCTGACTTCGCTTTCCTTTATTTCTTCTTCAGCAAGTTTGCGTTCAGTAATATCAAGGGCAGAACCCAACAAGGCAGGTGTTGAATCAAGGTTTATATAAGTTACAGAAATATCCATCCATTTTTCTGATCCTTCTTTTGCCACGAATTTGATAATATCCCTGTAAGGACTTTTGGGTAAACACTGAAGTATTTCCTCAATATGGGCTGATTTTGATTTTTGTTCTGAATGGATTATCTCTTCATACTGCATGTTAAGCAGTTCTGTTTCTGAATAGCCTGAGATTTTCTGGAATGAGGGGTTTGTGTATAGAAATTTTCGATCCGCGCTGAGAATGAAAATCATGGACGCAGAAGTTTCAGCAAGCGCTCGGAACATTGCCTCGCTATCCACAAGCGTTGCTTCCGCAGTCTTTCGATCAGTAATATCCCTCACAGATACAGCGACCTTGTTGTTTAAAGGCATGATTGAGCACCTGAACCACCCTTGGCAAATATCTATGTCATCAGAGCAGAATTCAAATTCATGATTTTTCATACCATGTGATGAATTATGAAACTTAAAATCGATTTTTTTTGAAATCTCATTTGGAAGCAAATCTGAAACTTCTTTTCCAATTATTGAATTTTCAGTTCTTTTTAAAAAATTACACCCTGATCGATTAACCTCTACGCAAACAAATCTATCTGAATCAGAATTATTCGATTCCATGTTTAATAAAAAAAAGGCTTCTGTGCTGTTACGTATAAATTTTCGATAATTAAATTCTTCATTAACTGCTGTCAAATGCGCCGAATTTGATGCTCTGAGTATCAGGCAGATCTTTGTAAAAGCCAATATAATGCCAAGTGAAATAATGATGGTGTTAAAGCATGAGAGATAAAAAACAGGTGATTTGCTTGCGGGTGAACTTACTTCTGCAAGGTTTTGGGTAAGCCACAATGCCAAAAAAATAAATAGCACAAGGGAAGCGCTTATTCTTCTTAGCCTTTTTTCAGATGGCGACGAATCAGACCGCACATTTTCCATCGATATCTGGCTGTTTCTATTTATTACCTGTTTTTGACCATTATTGTCTTTGCCCATCTCTATTATTGACCTGAAAACATGAAAAAAGTTCGGTTGGTTTAAGATTGCTCAGATTTATCCACTCCTAAAAAAATGTTTCAAAAAGCTGTAAAAATACTTAGGACAACTTCAGGTTTAGCAAGACACATGCCATACCGGCTTCAACTATTTGCTGATTTATGAAACCCCAATATAGCCTATCAATGAATATATTTATAAATATTATAAATTTCAAAGATCGTATGAACCCTACAGACTATTTTCAGAATCATATTTGACAATGTGCAACAAGTTAAAATAATTCGGCGGCATCATGCCGGACTTGATTGAGTATCCAGCATTTTCAGGCACTTCTGGATTCAGGCCTAGCCGTAATGACGATAATCGGGCTTTTTAGAGCCCATCATAAATTGGGGTAGAGACAGATGGGGAAAGTTGAAAAACTATTTTCTATACATGTGTTAATCAAACAAAAACTATTTACAAACTGCAAAAACAATTTACACTTCTCCAAGATTTGTGCTTGGAAGCCGGGAAAATCCCAAAACATTCTCTCGGTCGAGTTTTTCTCCTTCTGGAATCGAAAGAAAAATCATTTCAGCATAATATGGGAAACAACCAATTATTTTTTATCATACCTTTCAAGCCTTGCTCTTGCACCAAACATAATTGCCAAAGCAATAGCTGCGGCATAGGGAATTGCAGCAAAAAGATGTACCCGATGAAAGACTTTTGAATATAGCGGAATAATACCATCATTCGATAAAGAGTATTTTGACACTCCTGACGCTTCATCCCCCCTAAACCTGACCTCAACAATATTTTTATTATTTTCAGAACATCGCACTGTGAAAGAAGCGTTTCCTCTTTCCAAAAAAGCTCTGCCAGTGGCCTGGGGCAATAAAAACTGTGCCGAATCAAACTTAGAAGGCAAATCCTCAAACGGAATAGCTTTAAAACTTGATTCACCATGGTCTGATATATTCTGGATCACATAAAATGAAGGATGAGGTTTATCCCCCTTTGTAATTAGCCTGGTGTCCAGAACTGAAAACAGCATAGTGACAAGAAACAACGATATTAAGCAACTGACAGGAAAAAAATAATCGGAACTGAAAACAACAAGAATAAGATTATTGAATTTATTCACATTATCTCCTATGGGCATATCTTACCGAACGTACACACTACTCCATAGGACAGGAGCTAAACCTGAACTACACTGTAGCCGGCTCTTATAAAAAAACAGAGCCAGAGAAGCTACAAACGGCAGAGAATAATAAAATGTTAAAGATGCCTGAGCATCCGTGGTTGATTGGACGGAGATAATATCATATCAAAAAAATGGCATCCATAATTTAATTAGATATTTTGCAGCATATTTTTCGTAAGTTTGAATCTTTTTTTCAAACTGTTTATTATCAAAGACATTATAGAAGAGATGTACTTTTCGAATTATTTGCTATAAAACGCAAAAAATTGAATATAAATAAGGTATTGTTTTATTTTTCCGGAATATAAGTTCTCAAGGAGATGATCATGGAAATTCCGCAGCACAACCTGGCCCTTGATCTGGCCAGGGTAACAGAAACAGCTGCTCTGGCAAGCGCGAGATGGCTGGGTAAGGGAGACAAAAATGCCGGCGACCAAGCAGCAGTCGATGCCATGCGGCTGTCTTTCGCGTCCATGGATATTGACGGCAAAATTGTTATCGGAGAAGGTGAAAAAGATGAGGCTCCGATGCTTTATAACGGAGAGAGAGTTGGGTCTGGCAGAGGCGTATCAATGGATATTGCCGTAGATCCTGTTGAAGGAACTCAACTTCTCGCATTTGGGCGGCCAAACGCAATTTCTGTTGTAGCGGCCTCCCCTTCAGGCACAATGTTTGACCCTGGCCCAAGCTATTACATGAAAAAGCTTGTTGTTCCTCCGGAAGCAAAAAACGTGATCGATATAGATGCGCCTGTCGAAGAAAACCTGATAAAAATCTCATCTGCCATAGGCAAAGATATTGAAGACCTTGTGGTATTTGTCCTGGACAAACCAAGGCACAAAGATCTCATAAATCAGATAAGAAAAGCAGGCGCAAGAATACAGCTTCATACTGACGGTGACGTAGCAGGGTCGCTTATGGCAATTGATCCGACATCAGAAATCGATGTAATGATGGGAACGGGAGGAACACCGGAAGGTGTAATATCAGCATGTGCAATAAGATCAATCGGCGGAGAAATGCTTTCCAAATTTGATCCTCAGAAAGAAGATGAGTTTGAGGCTATGAAAAAGGCCGGGATCAACCTTAATCAGGTTTTCAGCGTAAACGAGCTTGTAAAAAGCGATGACTTATTTTTTGCTGCTACAGGAATTTCAGGAGGCGTTTTTCTTCCAGGAGTAAAATATACCGGAAACGGAGCAGAAACCCATTCCCTCGTTATAAGAGGCAAAACCGGTACGATACGCTACATAAAATCAGTTCACAACTGGAAAAAACTTATGCGCTTCAGCGCAATAAAATATGATTAATAGAACCAAGAGGATATGACATGATAAAAATCAAACATATAGATATAACAACAGAAAACATTGAATTTCTTGCAATACCAGTATGTGAGAACAAAAGCATTCACGCTGATCAGGAAATAAATGAACTTGTTAAAAAAGCAAAAGCTATAAAAGGATTTGAAGGCAAGACCGGCGAAAGTATTATTTTTCATAATCCAGAAGGTGTTTCCGCATCAAAGGTCCTTTTTATAGGTATTGGTAAATCGGATGCTTTAAAAGAAGAAACCTTCAGATGCATGGCTGGAAAGGCTGTGAAAACTGCTATTTCTCAAAAGGCAGAAAATATTGCCATTTCAAGCCCTGGTGCAACCAAAGTAAAAATAAAAGCAGACAAGCTTGCATCAGCCTTGTGCGAAGGTTCTATTCTGGCCAACCATATATATGATGCTTACAAAAGCGAAAAAAAGACTATTGCTTTAAAAAATATTGATATCATTACTGAAACAGGTTCAGTTGCAAAACTTTCAGGCCTGGAGGAGAAAGCAGAAATAATCTGCGCTTCCACTATTTTGGCAAGGGAATGGGTCTCCATGCCGTCAAATCATAAAAGGCCGGAGGAATTTGCAACAATGCTTGCAAAAACAGCAACAGAAAACGGCCTTGAAGTCACTATTCTTGATGAAGAAGAAATGAAAAGTCTGGGATTTGGTGCTCTTCTCGCTGTTGGTCAGGGAAGCACAAGCAAGCCAAGACTTGTTATCATGGAATATAAACCGGAAGGCAAGATTAAGAAAAAAATTGCCTTTGTGGGCAAAGGAGTAACTTTTGACACAGGCGGTATAAATCTCAAACCAACAGGCTCACTCGAAGACATGAAAATGGATATGGCCGGAGGTGCGGCAGTAGCAGCTACCCTTATTGCTGTAAGCAAACTTAAGCCGGCCACTCATACTATAGGAGCAATCCCTATAGTTGAGAATATGCCTTCCGGTGATTCTTACAGGCCAGGCGACATATTCAAAAGCCTCAACGGCAAGACAATCGAAATAACCAATACGGATGCGGAAGGCAGGCTTATACTCATTGATACTCTAACGTATATAGCCAAGAATTATAAACCAGACATGATGATTGACCTTGCCACACTTACAGGTGCATGCATGGTGGCACTTGGTGAAAAAATAGCTGGTGTATTCTCAAATGATGATGAATTTGGTAAAAGAGTAGCTGAGTCAGGCAATGCAGTACATGAAAGATGCTGGCTCATGCCTATGCCGGAAGATTATAAGGAAATGCTGAAAAGCGATTTTGCGGATATGACAAATTCAGCCAATGCGAGATGGGGAGGAGCTTTGACAGCAGCCCTGTTTCTATCTGATTTTGTTGAAAAAACAAAATGGGCGCATATCGACATAGCAGGACCTGCATATTCCAAGAAGCCGTCTGATTATTGCGGGGCCGGGGGAACTGGCTTTGGAGTCAGACTTCTGTGTAATCTAATTGATGATATTTAGGGTCGCCTTTAGATAGACATCAGCTGAATCCAGACCGCGTGTGAATGACGGAAACACGACCTTTTGCGGACGATTTTTTTGCGATCTTGTCAATACTGATGGTCTCGCAAAAAATCAAAAAAGGGCGGCTGCGTCATGCCGGAATTGATCCGGCTTTTTGTATTTTTAATTGCTTCTTGAGTCCGACCTTCGCTGGGATGGCGGGGGTCGAACTTTTTGCTACCTTGTTAATTACTGTTACTGTTAGGATTATTAATGGTCTGGGAAATAAATCACTTTTTTTAAGCTGTTTCCCGGACCATCCCCAACACATCTTCTTTAGTTCTTTCGTAAGCATCCAGCCAACTACGTGGAAATTTGTGATGTGACAGATATAGGGAGCAAAGCTCTATAATCCTCTTCATTCTGCGCGAGTGGTATTTT
>NZ_AUEY01000097.1 GCF_000426225.1 Desulforegula conservatrix Mb1Pa | reverse complement strand
TGACACTTGTGGCATTGGTACAGATCTCTTGATTTGAGCTCGCAAAATTTCGAACCGCCGCAATTCGGACAACTAAAACCATGCGGCCATCTAAGTCTGAATAATGAGTCTTGGCACTTATCTTCGGTCCCATATTCGGACAGGAATTCGTGAATACTCTTTCCTTTTTGAAATTGGATCATATTTTTTGCCATGCTACACCTCCATCATATCTGGATAATCTTTCACATGCCTTAAGATAAGCATGGCGGAGTAAAAATGGTAATCAAAAAAGTTTTTTTGAGGAACTTTTTTACGCAATTTAACCATTCTGGGCAGTCCTGGGTTTCGGCCCCCGTGTAGCCTGGGCATTAACAGGATCATCAGGCCAGAAATGCCTCGGATATCTCCCTTTCAGTTCTTTTTTCACTTCAAGATAACCGCTTTTCCAGAAATTTTCCAGATCCATGGTAATCTGAATGGGTCTTGACGCTGGTGAAAGGAGGTGGAGGGTGAGGGGAATCTTTTTAGAGCCTATGCACGGCGTTGCTTTGATTCCGAACATTTCCTGGAGCTTTACCTTTAGAACAGGATGCCCGTCTGTCATTGTTCCGTCAAAGGCTGAATAGTCAATTGAAAGATTTGATCCTGACGGGGTTTTATATTTTTCAGGGGCCTCGCTTTCAAGGAGCCTTGAATTCTCCCATCCCAGAATGGTCATGAAAATGGCCTCGACATCAAGTTTTTTCAGATCATCCGCCCTTGTGATTCCTGATAAATAAGGTTTGAGCCAGTCATCGAGATTTTTTTCAAGTGTTTGGAAAGAAATGTCATGTAAATGATCAAAACCTGCCCTTGACCTTAGAAACGCAGCCCTTGCCTGAAGATTCTTTGCCTTTTCAGTCCAAGGGAATATTTCTGGCCAGCCCTTTCTGATACCCGAAATCATGGCGTTTAGAACATCTTCCTGCTGAGGTCTTTTTTCAATTTTTTCTTCAAGAACAAGAGCATCAAGGGAAACGTTTTTTCTGGATTCCACAGAAAGGGTTTTTTCATTCCATTCTGTTTTGATTTCTGATTTGATATCCCTGCCAAAAAGTTTTTCTATGTCCTGCCTGTCGATTTTGGTAGCGAGAAAAATCTTTGCATTTCTGCGACTGGCATTATTATTGGCATTCATGGCAAGATTTGCGATTACAAGATACTCGGAGTCCGCAAGATGGGAGGTTTCAGTCAGAAAAGCTCCTCCTGCCGAGCGCGTCAGAAAGCTTCCCCTTGTCCTCTTTTTCGCTATTCTTTCAGGATAAGCAACTGATAAGAGCAGCCCGGTTTTTTCAGAATCATAACCAGCATGGCATTTTATCTGTTTTTCAAGATACGAGGCTGTTTCAAGAACTCTCTGGCATCTCAAAAAATCTGCCCTTTTCCTTGAATCTTTGTCTCCTTTAGAAATTTTTTCCAGAATTTCAAGTCTTGTCCTGATATCTTCATCAGGCTCTGAACCAGAAACCAGTATGTCCCTTTCACCTATTAAAGCAGCTATTCTTGAAGCAGTTAGTGCAAGTCCGTTATTTTTGCCGTATATGAGCATGGCAGCCAGCCTTGGATGAACTCCCAGCTTCGACATTTCCCGACCGAGATCTGTTACAAGCCCATGCTTATCCAGCGCCCCAAGCATTTTGAGAAGATTGACTGACTGGTTAAAAGCTCCTTCCTGAGGCTGATCCAAAAGCCTGAGATCAGAAGGAGATGAAGCACCCCACATGGCAATCTCCAGCGCAAAAGGACAAAGATCCGATGTCTTTATTTCAGGCAGGGAGAATTCCGGCAACATATGGTTAGTGTTTTCAGGCCACATTCTGTAGCATCTTCCAGGAGCAAGCCTGCCTGCCCGACCGCGTCTCTGTTCGGCAGAAGACACGCTGACAGGAACAGTTTCAAGACTCGTCATGCCTGTTGATGGATTGAACCTCGGAACCCTTGAGAGTCCGCAGTCAATGACTGTTCTGACGCCTTCAATAGTAAGCGATGTTTCGGCAATTGAAGTAGAAAGGACAATTTTGCGTCTGCCTGAAGGGTTCGGCCTTATGGCGTTTTCCTGATCCTTTAAAGAAAGATTTCCGTGGAGCTGATGAATTTCAGCTATTTCAGAAATCGGGCTTTTTGAAAGGATGTCAGCTGTTTTTCTTATTTCTCCTGTTCCTGGAAGAAAAACAAGAATGTCTCCTTCTTTTTCATCAGCAGCCCTGAAAATCCTGGATGCGACCCTGTTTTCTATCCTTTCATTCATAGCCTTAGGCCTTGAAGCAGGTTTTTCATAAATAACTTCCACAGGAAACATTTTGCCCGAAGCATTTATGACAGGAGCATTTCCCATGAGAGCGGAAATCTTTTCAGTATCCATGGTTGCCGACATGACAAGGATTTTCAGATCATTCCTGAAAACCTCCCGGATCTCAAGGCACAAAGCAAGCCCAAGATCAGCGTGGATGCTTCGTTCATGGAATTCATCAAAAATTACGAGACCTGTTTCCTCTATCATGGGATCACTCTGGATGCGTCTTGTAAGGATTCCTTCCGTAAGAACCTCTATGACGGTTTCAGGCCCGGCCTTTCTCTCCATCCTGACATGATATCCGGCAAGCCCGCCGACTCTTGTTCCTGTCATTTCTGCCATGCGCAAGGCGGCGAGTCTTGCGGCTATTCTTCTTGGCTCAAGAACCCATATTTTTTTCCCCGCAAGCCAAGGCTCGTTCATAAGCCTCAGAGGCACAACTGTTGTCTTGCCTGAGCCTGGAGGAGCCTTTAGTATTGCAACTCCTTTTTCGCTCAGGGCTTTTTTCAGATGAGGAACAGCTTCATCAACCGGGAATGATTCTGGTGAAAACGATCCGGGCATTATCTGTCTTTTACGGTGTTGGTTAAGGGTTCGGATTCAAAAATAAGGATTGGCTTTTCGCTGGAATCCATGATCTCGAGTTTTTTATCAGAGGCCTTGAACATGGCTGACGTTTCAAGCGCCTTCAGAAAACTGTGTTCCAATTGCATAATATTTTCAGGACTTTTGCATGCTTTTCTTGTGCTTGAAACATGTTGCACTGTCAGTTTCTTATCTGATATATTTGCCTTTCCATTGAACATATTGCATCCGCTGAAGCCAGATATCCGGCACTCTGATTTTCCTTCTTCCTGAACAAACTCTGCCGAAATTCTGCTTTGAGCATTTATACTCTCTCCAGCAATGGAAATCAGAATCCATTTTTTCCCTGTGATCGTTTCCTGAACATTTTTAGCCATCAGGTTACCTGCACACCCGGGAATGATTGAGCAGCAAACAAAAAAGAGTCCGAGAAACATTCCGATTTTTCTTGTCATACGCGCCTCCTGTACTCTGTTGCGTAGCAATAAATTAGTAGCATGTTTTATTTTTATCCGTAATCCAGAACATATAACTTGTTATTTTAATATACCTGATTAACTTATCATGTATAGTTTTATTAATGATGCAAGGCAAAATGGGGGTTTTGCTTTTGCAATATACCACAGATATAGAAAAGGGGGAAATATGGAACCCGAAAATCCTTTCATCAACATCAGTGGCTCTCCGGGAATAGCAGGGGACGCCTATGAATATTGTGTGGATACCATGCAGAGATCTCTTATTTTTATGGATGTCATGCGTAAAAGAGGGAATACCTATCTTGAGCATCTCAAGCAGGGACAGCCACCGGTTCTTACTTTTGATTATGAAATGATCATGGATGGCAGGGAGCTGGAAACACCCGTCAACTATTCTCTCGTGAAGATTATAGATAAAAGATCTCCCGAACATGATGTAATCAAAATTAAAGACAGAAGGCATGGTGTCACAAGAAGACAGATTAGCGCCATTTCGTCCAAGGCAAGGCCCATAGTGATCATAGATCCCCGTGCAGGGCATGGCCCCGGCATAGGAGGCTCTAAACGCGACTCTGAAATAGGCATAGCTCTTTCCGAAGGCAGACCTGTGTATTTCATTCTGTTTTACACAAAGCCAATGCCGGGACAGACTTTAGTGGATGTAAAAAACGCTGAAATCAAATTCATAGAAGAGGTGGTCAGAAGGCATCCAAAATCTCCGCCTCCGAGTATAATCGGCAACTGTCAGGCTGGCTGGGCTGCCGCCATTGTTGCAGCAGACAGGCCCGATATCGCTGGCCCTCTGATCCTGAACGGAGCTCCGCTTTCCTACTGGGCAGGCATAGAAGGCACAAATCCGATGCGATACAGAGGCGGACTCCTTGGGGGCGTCTGGATAAATTCATTCCTGAGCGATCTTGGCAATGGAGTCTTTGACGGCGCAAATCTTGTCTCGAACATGGAGGATCTCAACCCGGCCAATACTTATTGGTCAAAGCAGTACAACCTTTATGCGAGTATTGATACAGAAGAGGAACGCTATCTCAATTTTGAAAAATGGTGGGGCGGCTTTTTTCTCCTTACATATGAAGAAATTCACTTCATAGTAGACAGCCTTTTCATGGGGAACAGACTCGAAAGTGGGTCAATAGTAATGGACGAGAAAAAACTTGACCTCAAGAACATTGAAAACCCGGTGGTGGTCTTTGCCTCAAAGGGCGATAATATTACACCGCCCCAGCAGGCGCTGAACTGGATCGCGAAAGTATATGGTTCAGAAGAAGAAATCAAAAGACTCAAAAAAACCATAATATACATGATCCATCCGCATATTGGCCATCTTGGTATTTTTGTGGCAGGAAGTGTGGCAAAGAAGGAACATAAGGAAATCATAGGAAGTATCGACCTTATAGAATTTTTGCCTCCTGGTCTCTACGAGATGGTGATTGACGAGAAAGAGCTTGAAACATCTGATGGCAGAATGGTGGGACGCTACGAGGAAAGAACGATTGAAGATATCCTTGAACTTGATGACGGATTTGAAGAGGAGAGCGATTTTCTTCCGGTCCAGTATGCATCCAAGTTTAACGACAACTTTTACAGGATATTCATTAGTCCTTTTGTAAAGCCTTTTACCAACGACATCAGCGCTGAAATCCTCAGACAGCTCAGCCCCATGAGATTTTCAAGATATATTTTTGCCGACAAAAACCCTTTCATGTTTCCAGTGAGGCTTTTTGCGCCAATGGCAAGACAGTTCAGGGTACAGGCGGATGAGGAAAATATGTTTGTGATGATGGAACGCTGGATTTCTTCGATGATTGAGTCCAGTCTCGATCTATACAAAGATTTCAGGGATCAGAAGCATGAGCTTCTTTTCAGGATTATTTATGGAAACCCAAGGGTCAAAAAAGCCCTTATGGGTAAAAAAGGCGCAAAAAAGGTTTTTGGTGCAACCGTCAAAGATCAGCAGAAGCTTATTGACGAAGACAGAAAGCACTGGATCTCATTAATGGACAAGGGCGGATTCGAGGAAGGTTTCCTGAGGATAATGATCGCTATGATAGGAGCTGACGGAGTTTATTCCAGAAGCGAATTTGCCGTCAGCGAAAGAATCATCATGACTCACCCTGTTCTCAGAAGAATCAAGCCTGTGAATTTCAGAAGAATGCTCGTAGAACAGTCAAGAATTCTACAAACTGACAGGGATATGGCAATTTCTTCTTTAAAGAATCTTCTTCCGTCTGATTCAAAAGAAAGAGAAGAGGCCCTTAAACTTGTGTCAGAAATTATTCTGGATTTTGAAGCACTTGGGCATTCAGAGAAGAAGCTTGCAAAAAGTATTATTGAGGTATTAAGCTAAATCCAGATAAAGCGGGGTCTTTAAATGAAAAGACCCCGCTTTTATATGTAAATCTGATTTATAAGCTAACCGCAAGGAGCAACATGTCTGAACTGAATGACCCCCGCGTTTTTTTTGCCGCAGAAAGAACCCTTCTCGCCTGGAACAGAACCTGTCTTGCTCTAATGGCGTTTGGCTTTATGATTGAAAGATTCGGCATGTTTGTGGAAATGATGTTTCCTGAAAAATGCGGACAATTCCAGAGAGGGATATCCTTCTGGGTAGGGCTCGCGTTTATAGTCATTTCCGCCCTGGCGTCTCTGGCTTCCACATTTCAGTACAGACTTATGCTGAAAACCCTGAAACCCTCAGAAGTTCCCGAATCTTACTGGAGCGGCCTTGGAATTGCCGTAAATATTTTCGTAGCTTTGATGGGAATCTGTCTTTCTGTTTATCTTTTGAGGGGCGTGTTCTGATATTTTTTTTAATCCCTTGAAAAAAATATGGAAAATTTGTTACTTAGCTGCTATCGATTAACTCAGAGGTTAACAAATTATCCATGAACCCACAAAATTTTTTCAAAATTCTTTTTGAAGGCCCAGGCAGAACAATCTGCGAGCTTATAAAAAACGGGAAATCCACCATAAGGCCTTTTATCGAAGGTCTTGAAGCCTCAGAAAGAAATTCCCTTCTTAGGCTTATTGAAGAACTTGGTAAAAGGGACATGAAAAATACTGAGAAATTCAGGCATGAAGGAGATGGCATCTTTGCCATCAAATCTGGCCAGATAAGAATATACTGCTTTTTAGACTCAGGAAATCTCATGCTTCTCACAAATGGCTTAAAGAAAAAACAAAACAGGGTAAGAAGAGAAGACGTGGAAAAGGCCTGTAACCTTCGTGATTACTATATGCAGCAAAGGAGCGGCAAATATGAACAATGAAAACTGGTTCAAGGATTTGCTATATGAAGCGAGGGATACCCTGGAATTCAAACTGGAATCCCTTGAGATAGTCTTAACCGAGAGAATTCTTGAAATAATGGAACAGAAAGAGATTTCAAGATCAGAACTTGCCGAAAAGCTGAATGTGAGCAGGGCTGCGGTTACAAAACTTTTGAAAAACGGCTCGAACCTTACACTTAAAAGACTCATCGGTATTGCGTTTGCTCTTGAAAGCGAGATAGAGATCAAAATCGAGCCAAGGCATGTGGAAAAAACCGTTTACTCCATGGACATTGGCTTTTCTTCCGGCAGCGATTCCAATATCTATGACTTTGCCAGAATCAAGCAGTTCAAAGCTGATGGGCAGACTAAGTCAATCAACGTAAGAACGGAAATATCTTTTCAGGATCTGAACGAGGAATATCTGAATGTCTGCAATGGCTATTAAAAAAATACTGCTTCCCCTGATAGTATTTGAGATCAATGAAGGCTTTGATCATTCAGGAAAAAGCAGTGGCGATCTGGCCTTTAATTTTGACCTGAAGGTTGGAAGTAATTATCTGGAAAAGGAAAAACTTCTGGCCGTTTCAGTTCTTGCTGAAACCCCAGGGGCCGAATCCCATATCCCGTTCCGCTTCAAGGTTAAGGCGGTTGGCAATTTTTCTTTTGATTCAGACCCTGATCCGGCGCTTCTTGAAACCTTGAAGGAAGTAAACTGCCCTGCTATCATATTTCCATATATACGCGAATGCCTGGCAGATCTGTCAAGGCGGGCGGGCTTGTCTCCAATTAATCTGCCCCTCGTAAACTTCATAAAGCACAGGGAAAACGCCCGTGTCTGATTGAATAATAACAAAGGAGAAACCATGACTTCCAAAGCTTTTCAGGACTATTATCCGGATGAATTTGCCCATTGTTACGGTTGCGGCAGACTGAACGAAAACGGCTTACAGATCAAAAGCTACTGGGATGGAGATGAAAGCGTCTGTCTTTTTACTCCTGAGCCTCATTTTACAGGAGGATTTCCCGGAAATATGTATGGAGGACTAATCGCCTCTCTTATAGACTGTCATGGTGCAGGAACAGCATCTGCCGCAAAAATCCGCGAGCTTGGCCTTTCAATGGGAGAGAAACCTTCCTCAAGGTTTGTAACAGCCTCCCTGAAAGTTGATTTCATCAAGCCGACACCCATGGGCAAGGTTATCGAGTTAAGGGGAAAAGTGACTGAAATCAAGGAGCGCAAGGTAATTGTCAATATCACAGTATCTGCTGACAATCTGGTTTGCGCCAAAGGCGAAGTTGTGATGGTTCAGATTCCTGAAAAGCCGGGAAATTAAAAATTGGCAAGATAGCAAAGTCCGGTTCCCGTCATTCCGGCGCAGGCAGGCATCCAGAGGTAGGTGGAAAAACTGGATGCCGGATCAAGCCCGGCATGACGCCGACGCCTTTTGGGATTCCATAATTGTTAATTCAACAACATTGGGGGCAAACCGGGGGCGGAATCCTGAACTGTCTGAAATTCAAAGATGCCGGACTTGATCCGGCATCTTTTATTCTTATCAGCCCTCTGACTTCTTTTTTGTCCGAACAATGGAAACCGGGCTTTTTTCTGCTTCATCATCCATGAACCTCTTCACAAACATCTCTTTTTCAGGCCCATCCATCGGGGTTGGTGAGCTTTCTATAATTTTGCCAGGAATGACTGAGACTTCCTCGATTTTTTTCTGACTGTTTATTAGAATCCTCGCCATAATGGTTTTGTTGGCTTCGCTATAATTTGAAGTCGTGAATATGAAGTTGCCGAGGCTGTAGAAAATGGGCTTTTCCTTGTAATATTCCATCTTTGCAACAACATGCGGATGATGGCCCATTATTATGTCGGCCCCAGAGTCTATCATTTTATGGGCCGTTGCCACATCGTCATCATCCACTTCTGCGATCCGTTCTTTTCCCCAGTGCACAGACACGACAAGGACATCACAGTCTTTTTTGGCTGAAGCAATGGCATCCTTATAAACTTTTTCATGCCAGGAATATGCACAGGCAAGACCGTATTTATTTTCACCTGCCGCCCAGTCTTGGGAAGGAACAACCTTGGAGAATGCCAAAAATCCAACCTTCATTCCCTTGGCTTTTACATAAAAAGGCTTTACCGCTTTTTCAAGATTATACTCTCCTCCAGCAAACCCGACTCCGTATTTGTAAAGGGTCTGCACAGTTTCATATAAACCACTTCTGCCACTGTCCAGCATATGATTGTTTGCAATGCTGACAGCTGAAAAATTATTTTTTTTGAGTAGACCCGCAATCTTTGGATTGCTTTTGAAATGATAGTCTTTGACTATTTCTTCAGGCTCAACCTTGGTCAGAGGCGTTTCAAGATTTCCGAAAAGCACATCAGAATCCTTAAAATATTCAGAATAGCCTGAAAAAACAAAATCATCCCCATGCATTTTCATTCTTTCCGCGACAAGATTGTCAAAGCACATGTCTCCAACAAGGGATATGGTCATAGTCTGATCGCTTCTGATTATTTTATTGAGAATGGGTCTCATTTCAGGAGATTGAGGTGTTATGCGATCAGATCTTTTTGAAATGATGATTGAAACAAAAAGAATGAGTGCAAGCAGAAATATGACTTTTTTCATTTTTTCCTGATCATAGAAAAGAAGGATGGTGCGTGGAATGAGTCCGCGCACCGGGTATTATCAAATGAAACTACTGTTTTACAAGTTCAACGCGCCTGTTTTTTGCTTTTCCGTCATCCGAATCATTGGAAGCCACAGGAGAAAGCATGCCCACACCATGGGCTGAAAGCCTTCCTCCAGCTATGCCGTACTCAGATGTGAGGGCTTTGACTACAGATTCGGCTCTTCTCTTTGAAAGATCCTGATTGTATTTAATTTCGCCCTGGTTGTCCGTATGGCCGACAACAAGAATTTTAAGATCAGGAGAAGCCTTGAGAAGTTTTGCAATTTCCTCGAGCGCAGGCTTTGATTCTGGTTTTATATCAGTCTTGTCATGGTCGAAAAGAATTCCGTAAAGTGCGACTCTTCCGGTCTTAGAAAGGCTTCCTTCCATTTCTTCAGCCTTCATCACAACGAGGGAAGTTGTGAGCGGCTTGGTTTCGACAACATCGACCTGATAATATGTGCGACCTTTTTTTGCTTCCTGCTTCCCGATTTTTATCTCAAAACCCCAGAAATTGTTTTCAGCCGCATAAACCGAGATATAGACATCTCCATTCTGACCGGCGAGTTTTCCGGCAATGAAGCGCCTTGCGCCTCCGCTGCTTTCAAAAACTTTTTCATATTTTGCGGCTTTCACGAATTCATCGTATCTACCGAAATCATCATCCTTGGCTTCAAATAGAGTTTCAAAGCTTTTTGATTTAAAAAGCTCGCGATAGTTGGCTATTACTTCTTCGGCACTTTTTCCTTCTGGCGCAATATAGGTGATTTTAGTGGTTGTTCCTTCTACCTTCTGGGAATTGGGGAATGTGTAGTTATTGTTGTCGCCCGGTTTTGCCTGTCCAAGTGGAATGTTGTAAGAATCAAAATTTTTTGAACTGTAGACAAGAATGTCTGAACCTGTAAGACGTCCGGCAGCAGGGTGATCCTTGGAGCCTTTGACATCGGCGGCCCATGCCGAAGCAGTAAAGACGGCTAACAAAATTACCACAAAAAAGTCAGATTTTTTCAATGTATTAAGCATTTTTAAACTCCGTGAAAATAAATCGTGAACATAAATTAGAATATCGGTTAATGAGTTAGATGGTCAATTTAGCTTTAAAAAGGCCGATGCGTAGGGTGCTCAAGCTCTAAGGCTTGCGCACCAGAGTTTCGACCATAAATCAGATCAGCCCGATATTGTATCAATCTGCGGACTGAATAACAAACAGCTTGGTCACGAACCATTTGGCTCCATAATAAAGATACCCCAGAGGCCCGAGAATCTCCTGTTTCTTTTCCGGGCCTTTGGGATAAAGTTCGAGCGAGACCTTGGAAAAGCTTATGTTTTCCTTCATCTTCTTGAGCCTGCCCTCAATGGAGTCTATTTCTGTCTGGATTCTTGTCAGTTCAGCCTCGACAGCCAGAACATCCTTGACATCCTTTGCCTTTGAAAGAAGAGCGCGCAGCCTGTCCCTGAGGATTTTTCTGTTTGCAAGCTCCGCCTCCATGTCAACAACCTGATCTGTGACATCTTCGGCAGAGATGTTTCGGCTTGTCTCAACTCCTATTTTTGATATTGAATCAAGCGTGCTTTCAAGGCTCGCGGCTGGAACTCCGAATCTCATATTTGCCGTATTGTTTCCATAATGATTGGATTCATAAATATATCCTCCGGCTATTTCGATTATTTTAGTCGTGGAATCAATGGCTTTTGGGATATCCGCCACCTGCACCCTCATATTCGCGTTTTTAATCATTAGGCGCGTGCTTTTGGTCTTGGCAGACGGAGGCGCAGCATTTGGAGCTGCTGCCACAGAGTCATTCTGGGACATGCCCGAGTCCTCTGCGATCGTTTTCTTGGCGCAGGAAAAAAGGGTAAAAGCCATAAACAATGCGACTAAAAAATAAAGCTTTTTCATGGATCAATATTCCTTAAAATTTGCAATTATTCAACAGACGGGAAAATATCCGTCGGCGCGGACGGGAACTTTTTTCTGAGTTTGTTAAAATATCTCCGGTCATCCGCGCAGTCAGGATCGTCCTCGCACTCGCCGCAGCAAGGTCTTGTCTCGAGAATTTCCCAGCCTCCTTTTTCATGGCTTAAAAGCGCTGAAACATCCTCATATTTGCTTTTGCCATCCTTTGACTGGGGCTGAACATGGGCGTATGCCCAGCTTCCTTTTGCCTTCAGAAATTGAACCACGAAAACGACATCCAGGCCAGACCATGATTTCACACCTGATCTGAGAGAATCGAGAATCTCCTTTCTTACAGGATGGCACTTTGTCTTTGTAAGATCTGATGCGTTATTAGATGAATTATCAGGGCACTCCTGGGCGCACAAACAGGGAAATGATAAAAAAAGTAAAATGAACGTTACCAGTAATGTTTTGCATAATCCAGGCATGATGCGGCCTCCGGCGGGTCGCTTTTTTTTAAAAAAGCTCCGCAAAAAACTTCATGATTATAACCTTCTGCGTTTAGCGCTTGAACTTTTGTGAAGCTATAAAACATCAGTCTTCAAATTTTTAAAAGACCTTTTTCTTTAAACAGCTTTTCTACTGCAAAGGAATCCTCGGCTGTAAAGCCTGATACCACCCATTTCTTGAAGCAGAATATGAAGAAGATCATGTCTCTCTTGTATCTTGAAGAATCAAGCGGAAACCAGGTTTTAAAATTCCCTGTTCCGTGGATTCTCCATTTCCCAGTCCATATTGTAGGTTTCCTTGTTTCGATCCTTTCAATGGCTTCAAATGGAATCTTTTTCTCTTTAAGGGAAGGGAAATAATAGTTTTTCAGTGTTATGGAATCATCTGTAATTATGATCAGGCTGTCCTCGTAAAGATTCTTTTCCTGCATTTTCATTTTCTCCGGGAAAGTGAAATCCCTATAAATCAGGCTTAATGATTTTGATTCGACCGATACTGGCCTTTTTCAGTCAAACGGTATTTCTGCAAACGGCTGTTTGGTTTTTCAGGGATCGTCATTTCAATCAGGCCTTCAGCCAAAGCAGGCAAGAGATAACGCGTCCGAAAGGATTTTCTGTCTTTAAGACTAAGCGAATTCTGTATTTCATCCCTTGTCATTTCACCATCAAGAACATTTACGAGCTTAATGACTTGGGGGGTGACTTGAGGTGCGACTTGGGGGGTAACAGACATAATGGCATCTGAAATCATCCTCAGCATGAATTCGATGAAAAACATTGCCTTGCAGTAACATTAACTATCTTTCATGCATAAATGAGTGCCTTAAGTACCTAATATTAATTTAATCTCTTTTTTGTGTTCGAAATGAATTTTTGGCCTATGCTGAGTAGCAAAAATAAAACGTTGCATAATATTTCTTTATAAAATATGAAAACTCATTTAAAGGTATACAATAATAAGTGGTCGGTTTTGATTGGACAGATTTTCTGAAAATATAAGTGAAAATCCTATCAACAAATCCTTATATAATTTTGACCTCTGTGTCTCATATTTTTAATAAAAGCTTCAAGCGGCGATTGGAATTTCCAGACCTTCAAAATATGTTTTATCAGGCGTATTATTCTTAAAGCTCTGGTGAGGCCTTTTTGTGTTGTAGAACCTCAGATAATCGCCAATTTTGTGTCTCGCTTCTGACATGCTTCCATAGGCCTTCAG
>NZ_AUEY01000096.1 GCF_000426225.1 Desulforegula conservatrix Mb1Pa | reverse complement strand
ATGATTCACAGACTGATTTATGTTGCTCTTAGGACTCCACCCATGCCATCAACCATGCTTTCTATGGCTGAAGCAGAGTGGTAATCAGAATTATTTTTGACAACATCGCAAAAAGTCCAATTACCGTCATTCCGGCTCAGGCCGGAATTCAGAAGTGGTTGAAAAAACTGGATGCCGGGTCAAGTCCGGCATGCCGACACCGCTCATTTTTGACTTTTTGCGACACCATCATTTTTGGAGGGAATCACCATGATCTATGAATTCTGCGGAGTAAAGCCTGAAATCCATGAGTCCGTTGTTCTTGCTCCGGCTTCTTCTGTAATGGGCAGGGTCAGAATAGGGGAGAACTCTTCTGTGTGGTTCGGAAGCGTTCTGCGCGGAGATACCGAGAATATTGTAATCGGCAGGGAATCAAATATCCAGGATCTTTCAATCATACACGCAGATCCGGGCGCTCCTGCCGTCATCGGAGACAGGGTTACTGTCGGACACAGATGCATTATTCACGGATGCATAATTGAAGATAATTGCCTCATAGGTATGGGCTCGATAATTATGAACAGATCAAAAATCGGGAAAGGAAGCATTATAGCAGCGGGTTCCGTTGTTCTTGAAAATACGGTAATACCTCCATATTCCCTTGTCGCCGGAATTCCAGGTGTGGTTAAAAGGACCCTCGGGCCGGATTCTGAAAAGCAAATAATCATGGGTGCTCTTCACTATGTGGAAAAGGCTGCTCAGTATTCGTCCGGGCTTGTTGAAATTGGGCGCAGATAGCAAACCGGTTTTTTGAATGAGATGTCTGCAAACACCTTGCTAAAAAAAGGCGGTTTTAGTATCGCTCTGTTTTTGCAAACCATTAAGGACTGACAAGGTCGCAAAAGTCCGATTTTTGTCATTCCGGTGCAGACCGGAACCCGGAGGGGGCTGAAATTACAAAGATGCCGGATCAAGTCCGGCATGACGCTGATGCCTTTTTCTGGTTTTTGGGCGAGGCCATTAAGGACTAAATGTTTAACGAAATGACAGGCAAGGCTCCCAACCGTCCCATAGCCGGGGCTTTAAATATTATAGCCGCAAGCATCATGTTCGCATTCATGGGCGCTTTGATAAAAAAAGCCTCGGGCAGCCTGAACAGCGGGATGGTTGTTTTTTTCAGAAATTCGATAGCTCTTGTGCTCATGCTGCCCGCTCTTTTAAGAGGCCGGAGCGTAGGCGGTCTTAAAACCGGAGAACTTGGTCTGCACATGGTGAGAAGCCTTTCTGGTCTGGCAGCCATGTATTTTTATTTCTACACGCTCACCAAGCTTCCGCTTGCAGAGGCAGTTCTTCTTTCATACACTAGCCCGCTTTTTATTCCTTTTGTGGCTTATCTTTGGCTGAATGAAAATGTTAGCAAAAGACTGATAGCCGCAATGCTGATAGGCTTTGGCGGAGTTGTCCTCATTATGAAGCCCGGCACAGGAATGTTTCAGGCAGCCGCATTCTTCGGCCTTGCAGCAGGGGCTGTCGCGTCGATTTCCATGGTCAGCATAAGGCGGATGGCTTCCACAGAGCCTCCATTCAGAATTGTTTTTTATTATACTTTGATCGCGACATTTGCGTCAGCTTTTCCATTGCCATGGACATGGATAACTCCTGATCCTGAGTTGTGGCTGGTTCTGCTTGGGCTGGGTGTATTTGCCTGCCTTGGCCAGCTTTTTGTAACAAGGGGCTATACACTCGCGCCTTCGGCCCAGATTGGGCCATTCACATATTCCACAGTTCTTTTTGCAGCTATTCTCGGATTTATTTTCTGGAATGAGAAACTGGATTTTTTTACGCTTGGAGGAGGTGTGCTGATTCTCATTGCCGGTATTCTTGCAGCAAGAAAAGGCTGACATAAAAAATGTGGCTATGCATGATTTTCATTTGTGAAGCTCGGCTGTCCGTTTTGTTGGAAAAGTCCCTTAAAAAAAGCCATCAAGATTTGGGCCCGTCCACTCTAAAAAATATTATCCGTTTTTCTCCTGTTTCCACAGTTGTAAATCTCACCTCAAAATGCTAATCGAACCAGATTCTGATATTAGCTAAATAATACGGCTGGTTGTAGTTTGCTGCCGGCATTTTTTTACGAAGGTATTTCTAAGGAGAAGAGGATGAAAAAAATAATTGTTTGTCTCATGGCTATAGTTCCCGCATTCTTGATATGCGGTTCAGCTTTTGCCTATGATCTTCCGTCAGTGAATCTCGGTTTTACAAGCTTTCTTGACGGTGGCCCTCCGTCTGGCCCGGGGCTTTACCTTTCCCAGTATTTTCAGTACTGGGGATCAGAAACCTTTACCAACGCTGACGGTGATGATGCTTTTCCTCCGGCCGTCGACGAGGAACTCAATGCATGGATATCCATGACCCAGTTCATCTATCAGTCAGACAAGGAGCTTTTTCTTGGCGGAAAAGGGGGGCTTAATATCATGATCCCCTTTGTGAATCTTGATATGAGCTACAACACCTCTGGCCCGTTTCCTGAAGATAATTCAGGCGGAGCTGGCGATATCCTGATCGGGCCATATATCCAGTGGGATCCGATCATGGGTTCAAAAGGCCCTGTTTTCATGCACAGATTTGAATTTCAGATAAATGTGCCTACTGGTAAATACAGTGATGACAAAGAGCTTAATCCAGGCAGCAATTTTGTGAGCTTTAACCCTTACTGGGCTTTTACCGCCTTCATAATGCCAGGATGGTCATTCTCTTCGAGGCTCCATTATCTTTATTGTTTCAGCAATGACGAGCCTAACAGGGCATATGGGGATGTCAAGGATACCCAGGCTGGTCAGGCCTTCCATGCGAATTTTGCGACAGAATATGAAGTAATTCCAAATATGCTGAGGCTTGGAATTAACGGATATTATCTTAACCAGTTCACTGACATGAAAGTCGATGGAATAAACATGGCAGGATCAAGGGAAAAAGTGTTTGCGATCGGCCCTGGCGGAGTCTTCCATTTTTCCAAGGATGATCATCTCTTCCTGAACGTATATTTTGAGAGTGAAGCCGAAAACAGGCCTGAAGGCACAAGAATCAACACAAGATATGTTCATCATTTTTAGTCTTTAGACTATGGGTGCGCGGAGTTTTTCCGCGCACCACCTAATTTTATAAATGTGGCAGATGCATGATCAATCCAAATAATTATCAGTCAGATTTTTATCACAAATGGCAAAACAATCAGAATTCCTCCGATAAGTATCAGCAGCCCTGTGTTTTGAATAAAGTAAGGGAAAACGCAGAGTATTATCCCTGAGATCAGTGGGATGATTTTCCCCTGTTTCTTACCATAAACGAAATAGCCCATTCCGAAAGATCCGAAGAGCATTCCCCACATCAATGAACCGAAATCACCCATTAATTTACCTCTTCACAGTTTTTATTCAGATATGCATACTTATACTAACCGTGAGCCGTTTCCAAACTAATACTGCAATTGACTCCGGCATGAAAATTTATCATTGACTCATTCAGGCCTGTTTTATATTGTTTCCCAGAAACTAAGAGGCGATGGAGTTCGCCTGAACCGCCGGTCGACTTGAATTTAAAGCCGCGCTGATGACTCCTGCTAAATGAAAAAAATTAGCGGGCATTGGCGTGGCTTTTTTGCGTTTTAAGCCAGTTTATTATTTTGAGGAGAAAATATGCCTTTTCGCTGGAGTCCCCGTGAACATTTATCTCTGGCCATATATGTTTTGAAGTGGCTTTGTCTGTCTTCTCCTGTCGGAGCTGTGGTCGGCTCTGCCTGCGCCCTGTTTTTATGGTCTCTTGAAAAAGCTACCATGGCAAGATTCGTGGTGCCCTGGCTTTTATTCGGTCTGCCTTTTGCAGGAGCAGGAATCGGCCTTCTTTACAGCCATTTCGGAAAGCCTGCCGAAGGCGGCAATAATTTACTGATGGACGCTATCCATGGAGAGGATATCGGTGACAGCGCTATTGTTGTCCCTCGTCGAATGGCCCCGCTTATTCTGTTTGCAACAGTTGTCACCCATCTTTTCGGCGGATCCGCGGGACGCGAGGGAACTGCCATTCAGATGGGCGGTTCAATTGCCTCGGCTATGGGGCGATGGCTGAATGTCGGCAAAGATGACATGAGGATTCTGTTAATGGTTGGAATATCAGCCGGTTTTGGAGGCATTTTTGGAACTCCAATAGCAGGAACCGTATTTGCCATGGAAGTTCTTGCTGTTGGAAGAATGAATTATGATGCAATGATTCCCTGTCTCATCGGCGCAATCATAGGAGACCTATCTTGTGTAGCTTGGGGAATTCATCATACCCGTTATTCCATTTCAACGGCAGCGTTTTCGCTCCACAGCCTGTCATGGATTCTGGCTGTTAAGACAGCATTTGCCGCCATTCTTTTTGGCATGGCAAGTGTTCTGTTTGCTGAGATGACACACGGTATCGGGAATATTTTCAAAAGGTTAATCCGTATTCCATATTTACGGCCGGTTGTAGGTGGCGTCCTTGTAATTGTCCTGGTTTATATACTCGGAACAAGGGATTTTCTTGGCCTTGGAGTTTTTTCTCCCGAGCCTGGGTCAATTACCATTTCTTCATGCTTTTCAAATATGGGAGCCGATAACTGGAGCTGGTGGTGGAAAATGCTTTTTACAGCCATTACTCTTGGAAGCGGATTCAAGGGCGGTGAAGTGACACCTCTTTTTTTTATAGGGGCCGCTCTTGGGAATGTGCTTGGAAGAATTCTCGGCGCACCCGTGGATCTTTTTGCAGGTCTTGGTTTTGTGGCAGTGTTTGCCGGAGCAGCCAATACTCCGCTGGCCTGCACTCTTATGGGCATAGAGCTCTTTGGCTCACAGTATGCCATCTATTTTGCCATTGCCTGTTTCCTGTCTTATCTGTGTAGTGGCCATTCAGGGATCTATCTTTCTCAGATGATAGGTTCCCCAAAACTGAAATCACCTCATCTTCCTCCACTTGCCACTCTTCGTGTCGCAAGGGAATTAAGGCCTGGCTGGATAAATTTTCATATAAGGCGGGGCGATGAAAATAAAAAAAAATAGTGGTAAAAATATAGGGTGCCGCTAATAATTAGAATTTTTGATGGGTAGCAATGAAGCGGCGCACTTATATGAGGTGATAAATTAGGATTCGAGTTCGACGCTGAGATCTCGCCGCTCGCATTTCAAAATAAGTATTTTTTAGTTAGTTAGCTAATTATCAGACTTATAAAAAATACTTGCATGGCTATTTTTTTGGAACAAAATTAATATGCCAGCCTGTTTTGTTAAAGATCAATAAAACGCCATTTAGTTATTCTGTCTTTAACTATTTATTATTCTTGATTATATAAGAAAATATGTAAACTTCAATGTGCTATTCTTTATCATAACGAATACTTAAAACAATTTATCACCCTCATTTTATGTTTTCGGCCTTTAAGACGCGCCCTGCCAAAATAGCTGAACAATTTTATTACAGATTGAAAAAAGCAACAAAAATAAAAAAATTGCTTTTTATAAAAAACAATGTTTTTCTTTTTTTGTTTTTGGGTACCCAGATTATCAAGGTGAAAGGTGCCTGTGATTATTGCGATATAATAACAGGGTGTCTATAAAAATTAGAATTTTTGATGTGATAGATAGCCCAAATGAATCAGCAGCGTCGTACTAAGAACCGAAGTTTATTCGGTTATAAATGAGGATTGTAGTACGTTGCTGGCACAGCCTGATTGAATTTCGGCAAAAAAGAAGTTTTCAAGGGCTCCTTAATTCAGCCGCATTAAATATCGAGCCCGACTCATTTATATATTATTTTTTTTAACAGGTAAGAGTATTATGAAAAAAGGTCTGTCAGAAAGAATCAAAGCAGCCAGAAAGTCCATTCCAGCCATTTTTTCTTTTTTCGCCCTATCCGCAGCGCTTCTTTTCTCATCACTTTCCTGGGCAGATCAGGTCAAATATGGCCAAACACCAGTAGGCATTACAGCTTCACAGTGGGAAAGCATAAAATCCCAGATTGAGGCAGACCAGTACAAGGCCGAAGAATGCGATGAAGGCCTTCGTGCATTTAACAAGTCCCAAAACTGGCAAGCTGTTTTTGACGGCACAGGTTTTATTGTGGCTCCATCTGAAAAGGAATGGAGCTGGGGATTTTCCCTTAAAGCCTATGGAAGGGGAGAAGCTTGCTGGAGGATTATGGGAAAGGCCGGTCTTTCATCAGAAGGCGGATATATTTCTGCTGTTTGGGATTCAAGCCTCACTGAGTGGTGGATAAACGATAAAAAAGGTCTTGAGCATGGATACACATTAAAGGAAAGGCCATCAGGCGATGAAGTAGAACTTGAGCTTACCATGGAGCTTAGGGGTAACCTATCGCCGCGTCTTAATAAAGACGGAAAGGGCCTTACGCTTGTGAACGGACTTGGCAGGGAAATTGTGACTTACTCAGGCCTGACTGTAAAGGATTCCAAAGGCAGAAACCTTCCTTCCCGCATGACCGTGAGTAATAATTATGTTGGTTTCGTGGTGGATGACAGGGACGCCATTTACCCAATAGTCATAGATCCCCTCGCCCAGCAGCAGGCATACTTGAAGGCTTCTAACACAGACGCTGCTGATTCCTTTGGCTATTCAGTCTCTGTAAGCGGTGATACCTTGGTTGTGGGTGCGTGTGGAGAGGCCAGCAGCGCAACAGGAGTAAACGGAGATCCGAGTGATAATTCAGCTTCCGGCTCAGGTGCGGTCTATGTTTTCACAAGAAGCGGCACGACATGGTCTCAGCAGGCATATCTCAAAGCCTCGAATACAGACGCTGGTGATAGTTTTGGACGTTCTGTAGCTGTCAGCGGAGATACTATTGTAGTGGGGGCGAGTAACGAAGACGGCAATGCTACAGGCATAAATGGAAATCAAGGCGATAATTCCGCTTCAAACTCAGGCGCAGCCTATGTTTTCACTCTAATCGGCGGAATCTGGTCCCAGCAGGCCTATCTCAAGGCCTCGAATACAGGCGCTGGTGATAGTTTTGGACTATCTGTAGCTGTCAGCGGCGATACTATTGTCGTTGGGGCAAATAACGAAGACAGCAGTGCTATAGGCATAGACGGAAATCAAAGCGATAACTCCGCTTCAAACTCAGGCGCAGCCTATGTTTTCGTTAGAAGCGGCACGTCATGGTCCCAAGAGGCCTATCTCAAGGCCTCAAATACAGGCGCTGGTGATGGTTTTGGAGATTCTATAGCTGTCAGCGGAGATACTATTGTCGTTGGGGCAAATAACGAAGACAGCAGTGCTATAGGCATAGATGGCAATCAAAGTGATAATTCCGCTTTAAACTCAGGCTCGGCCTATGTTTTCGTTAGAAGCGGCACGACATGGTCCCAGCAGGCCTATCTCAAGGCCTCAAATACAGGCGCTGGCGATGGTTTTGGAGATTCTGTAGCTGTCAGCGGAGATACGATAGTCATTGGGGCAATTAACGAAGGCAGCGGTGCTATAGGCATAAACGGAAATCAAACCAATGAGAACGCTCCAAACTCTGGTGCGGCCTATGTTTTCACAAGAAGCGGCATTAACTGGTCCCAGCAGGCCTACCTCAAGGCCTCAAATACAGGCGCTGGTGATAGTTTTGGACGTTCTGTAGCTGTCAGCGGAGATAGTATTGTAGTTGGAGCAAATACCGAAGCCAGCGGTTCTACAGGCATAGACGGCAATCAAGGTGATAATTCCGCTTCAAACTCGGGTTCGGCCTATGTTTTCGTTAGAAGCGGTACGATATGGTCCCAGCAGGCCTATCTCAAAGCATCAAATACTGGAGTTGATGATCAGTTTGGCCTCTCTGTCTCTGTTAGCGGAGATACGGTTGTCATGGGTGCGACTTCTGAGGCCAGCATCTCAACAGGAGTCAACGGGAATCAGGATGATAATTCTGCTGCAAACGCCGGAGCTGCCTATGTATTTTTTATCGATTTTGAGCCAACAGTAAGCTTTACATCTGCTTCACAGAGCAGCGCCGGTGAAAGTGGTACCATGACCATTACAGCCCAATTATCCGCGGCTAGTGCAAAAACGGTAACTGTACCTTTCACAGTAAATGCTTCAAGTACAGCAACCGGCAGTGGAACTGATTATAGCATCACAGCAAGCCCGCTCACCATTCCGGCAGGATCAACAACTGCTGATATAACCATTACAATAGCTGATGATGCAATTGACGAGAACGATGAGACTGTAATAGTAGATATGGGTGTACCAACAAATGCCACCCAGGGAGCAGTAACCAGCCATACCGCTACAATTACAGATGACGATTCCGCCCCAACAGTAAGCTTTACGTCTGCTTCACAAAGCAGCGCCGGTGAAAGTGGTACTATGACCATTACAGCCCAATTATCCGCTGTTAGTGGGAAAACGGTAACTGTACCTTTCACAGTAAATGCTTCAAGTACAGCAACCGGCAGTGGAACTGATTATAGCATCACAGCAAGCCCGCTAACCATTTCAGCAGGATCAACAACTGCTGATATAACCATTACAATAGCTGATGATGCAATAGACGAGAACGATGAGACCGTAACAGTAGATATGGGCGTGCCAACAAACGCCGCCCAGGGAGCAACAACCAGTCATACCGCTACAATTACAGATGACGATGACCACCCAGAAATAAATATACTTGGAGGAAGTGTATCTATCACAGATGGGGATACGACCCCTTCGGCCGCAGATCATACGGACTTCGGAGCTGCGGACATAGCCACTGGCTCTGTCAATAGAACCTTTACCATAGAAAATACCGGGTCATCTGCATTATCAATATCAGGAACTCCCAAGGTCGTGATCGGAGGAGCAAACGCTTCAGACTTCACAGTAACATCAGATCCTGCAGCATCTGTAAATGTCGGATCAAGCACGACATTTACGGTCAGGTTCGATCCTTCCTCCACCGGTCTTAAGACTGCCTCAATCAACATCACTAATGACGATTCAAATGAAAACCCATACAATTTTGACATACAGGGCACAGGAACATCAGCGCCTGTCATGGGCGTTGAGGGGAATTCCACGGCTATAGCAAACGGGAACAATTCACCCTCTGCCGCAGACCATACGAATTTTGGAACCATTGCAGTAACAGGATCGACCGTTCAAAGAACCTTCACCATCAAAAACACAGGATCTGCCGCTCTTAATCTGACAGGAGCCACAAAGGTCGCGGTCACAGGAGCGAACTCGGCAGAGTTCACTGTTTCGAGCCAGCCGTCGTCACCCATAGCGGCAACAAGCGGAACAAGCACATTCACAGTGACATTCGACCCGGCAGGCCCAAGCACAAGAACTGCTACATTGAGCATAGCAAATGACACAACAGGCACTAACCCATACACATTCGCTGTTTCAGGTGGCGGTATCCGCGGAATAATAGTTACGCCAACAAGCGGACTCACGACAACAGAATCAGTAGGAACGGCAACGTTCACCGTTGTTCTCGATTGCATGCCAACGGCAGACGTAACTATCAATATGGCATCAAGCAACACCTCAGAGGGAACAGTATCGCCATTTAGTCTGACATTTACGGTCGCGAACTGGAACACTCCGCAAACAGTGACAGTTACAGGCGTTGATGACTCGACATATGACGGTAATAAAAGCTACCAGATAATTACATCTGCGGCAATAAGCCAAGATGCCAATTATAATGGAATCAATCCTTCTGATGTATCGGTCACGAACACAGACAATGACAGCGCCCCACCGCCGCCACAACCACCTGATCCTTCAAATCCTGAGATTAGCTATAATAATCAGGTCATAGGCGCAGGCACTACCCTTCCGAACAACACTGACCACACAGGCGTGACAGTTTTGGTCGGAGGCACAATAACAAACAACGCCATCCTTACAAACCTCATAAACAGCGGAACAGTTTCAGGAGGAACAATATCCGGAAACTCAGGTAACCAAGGGCTTTTAAGCGGCGTAACTCTTTCAGCAGGAACGATACTTAACAACGCAGGAGGAACTGTTTCAGGTTCTGTAAATAATGGAACCATATTCGGAGGCACAATCTCAGGATCATTTACAAACTATGGAATATTATCAGGTTTCTCTCCGGCAGGGACTCAAGGTCCTTCAGGCACCCTAACTATAAGTTCGGGCTCGGTCATATCAGGAGGCCTGATTAATGGTTCTGTAACAAACCTTGGCACACTGAATGGTATAACCGTAGAATCAGGAGCTGTCATCAGTTTTACAAATGGTAGTGGAAGCTTTGGTGGACTCTCAGGATCAATTACGTTTTTAACCCAATCAGCCCAGGGAGGAGGATCTGTGCCAGGCTGCACCTTAACGATTCCCCAAGGCACGTCATGCCCTGACCCTGGGAGTTTCCAAACTCAGGGTTTTGAAATGAGCGGGGTAGGTATCCTTACATACGCGGTTGGCCATGGGTGGAATAGCGGTGTAGGGAGAACCTTGTCAAAATCAGGAAGATCAGACGTCTTTATACCAGAAATACCTGATGGTCACGCTCTTGTAGGAGGCATAGTTCTGTCAGAAACAGGCGCAAAAAGCAGTTCCGATATGACCGTTTCCATTCCATATGATAAAGCTTTGATTCCAGACGGTTACAGCGAAGATGATATAAAAGCTATGGCCTATGATCACTCGGAAAAT
The DNA here is from genome assembly GCF_000426225.1 of Desulforegula conservatrix Mb1Pa. Classification (NCBI taxonomy): domain Bacteria; kingdom Pseudomonadati; phylum Thermodesulfobacteriota; class Desulfobacteria; order Desulfobacterales; family Desulforegulaceae; genus Desulforegula; species Desulforegula conservatrix. The sequence continues at coordinate 2,505 of NZ_AUEY01000096.1, read as the reverse complement.
ATCTGGATAAGCGTTCCTTCAACAAGGAGCGGTGACAGCGCCATCAAATTGAGCACGAATCTCATCACAGCCTATGCTTTGGTTGTTGAAGTAAAAACTCCGCCTGTGCCAGGAAGTATATCAGTAAGCCAGATAATTGGAAACACGTCTGAAGACGGAAGCTTTGCAACCTTCACAGTCGTGCTTGGTTCTGCGCCTTCATCGGATGTAACTATAGGTCTCACAAGCTCTGACCAGACAGAAGGATTGGTGTCTCCTTCAAGCCTCGTTTTCACTCCTTCAAACTGGAATACACCGCAAACTGTTACTGTGAAAGGGGTTGACGATGATTCAGTTGACGAGGACCAGCCTTATTTCATTGTAACCGGAGCTTCGGTTTCGGGCGATCCTTCCTATAACGGGATAGATCCTTCTGACGTAAGCGTCGTCAACATGGACAATGACAAGGGAATCTTTGTCCCGACCCAGGTATCGCCTGAAAACGGGGCCTTGGATGTTCCCATGGCACCTGTTTTAAGCATGCAGGAACCTGCCGGAGCTATAACCAGATCCATAATCGAATCCATAACTGGTTTCGGGAAGCATGCAAAGACAAAATGGCAGGTGAGCAGAAGCTCTGATTTCGCTCCTTTTGATCTTGTTTTTTCAATAACGGCATCGACCAGCCTTTATTCGGTAACCGTTCCTTACCTTGCGCTCACCCCTGACTCGACATATTTCTGGAGGGCAAGATTTGTGGACGATAAGGGAAATGAGAGCGATTGGTCCCACTCATCTAAATTCACAGTGGTTCCTGTTAATCCTGACGACGCGGACAACGACGGAGTCGCTGATGCCTTTAAGATAAGCGAAGCAACAGACCTTGACGCAGACGGAACAGACGACGGAAGCCAGACAGACATGCTGAGGACAAGGACAGCCTCTTGTGATGTCATGATAGCGCTTAAAAAATCCACCAACACTCTTGCTGTTGAATCTTTCATATCTGGTCAGAATACCGATATAAAGACAGAAGGAGAACCATTAGGAACCGTTGAAACAAGAATCAGCGTGGCAGAAGTTGGGGCGGAAGCCGAAGTCCTTCTTTATTCATCAAAGGCTTTTGACAAGTCTTGCGGATGGAAGGCCTTTGACATTGCATCAGGCTGGTACGACTATTCACCCAACGCATCTTTCAGCAGCGACGGAAAATGCGTCACCGTGAAACTCAAAGACGGAGGCTACGGAGACTCAGACGGCTGCGCGAACGGGAAAATTGTTCACAAGGCAGCCCTTCCAAAGACGGACGCAAGCGTTAATGACCCTGAACCACCTGGCTCAGGGTCGGGCGGTGGCGGATCATGCTTCATAGGCTCAGTCTCAGGGAGTCAGAAGCGCTTGTTCTTCTGGTTTATGACTGCCCTGGTCGCGCTTCTAATAAGGAACATGAGAACGCGCCAAGATTCCCACGGAGATCGTGGGCATGAGTCATAAATTGTAATAATGGCAAACAGAAATAACAGGTAGATTACTTCAGAATCTGAAAGGTTTCATACAGTGGGGGGGAGCATATAAAACTCCCTCACTATTTTTCTCTCATAGTCTATTTAAAAAAATTAGCTATCATAAAAACTGACATAGCTTTTCTGGTGAGCCACAGATCATACAACCGAAACAGAAATTGCTCCGACTTCATTAAAGATTGATAGTAACAGGAGGAACGAACATCTTCCAAATTGAATCAGGTTCAGTTGTTCGGCTTTATGATGACTCAGCTAATTTTACAGGTATCACCGAATACAACGGATATCTTTATACGATAGCAACAAAAACGAAACTGGGACTTCCTCCAACATGCTCAATTCCGAAGATCCTTGATCCTGACGCAATGTCATCCATGGTTTCATGCCTGAACGACGTATTCACAGACAGGGTTCTTCTTGCGGTAAGGCTTCAGCCTGGAAAAATCGTTTTCAGAGAAATTTATACAATTCACGATATCATGATTCCAAACGGAATGGTTGCTAACGGGAAGGGCAACCTTATAATCGCAAACACGACTTTCATGCAAGGCGGCGGGATGATAAAGCTTGAAATATCCCCATCAGATCCTGAAACCATAACAACCCAGAGCGTATGGGCAGATTCTAAAAATGGGGTAATTGATCAACGACAGTTATAAATCCCCCCTGACGACAATTAGAATTCCCGCTTAATGCAAACCCGGTTATCCAATCTGGTTTCCAGCACGAACCCCATGTTACTGGAGGTGGTAAAGCAGCTGTAGAGCATCCATCCTTCAAATGGGTCAATATAATACTTGGTAACTTAAAAAATGCGCTCAAAGGTACTTATCATGCAATTAATCGCAAGCATGTTCCGCGGTACCTGGCAGAATTTCAGTACAGATTCAATCGCCGATATGATCTGCCGTCCATGATTCACAGACTGATTTATGTTGCTCTTAGGACTCCACCCATGCCATCAACCATGCTTTCTATGGCTGAAGCAGAGTGGTAATCAGAA
>NZ_AUEY01000095.1 GCF_000426225.1 Desulforegula conservatrix Mb1Pa | reverse complement strand
TTTATAATATGTTGTCCAGTTTCGAAGAGGATTGATTATCAAAAAAGCGTCTGTTACGAAGCCAGATTGTGTCAGCATCGCCCCTATCAAAAGCTCTATGAAAGTCGGGATTGATCTGACCGGTAGCGCACCAGCTATAAATGTTATGAGTTCAAACAGTATTGGAGGGATATTGGAGTATCCCAATTCTTTGTTTTTTGACATATGGCCTCCGGAAGAATTTGGTTTTTTCTTTCCGGATTGCCGCGCCTTAAACACCTTATTAGAGATTTATAGATGTTTAAGGCTCGGCAACTTTTTTGGGCCTTGTTGTCAAGACTTTTTTGCTGTTTTTTTTATCCTTTATGAGTAAAGCTACTCGTTGATTTTATGAAACTCTAAACTCCAGTCTATAAATACATCTCCCAAGTATTTCCTCAATTCTACATAAATAGTCTTTTTTCTATACTTTGGAATCCATACTACATGATACTTGCATTCCCAGGCACTATGGCTTAGGCTTTTTATGTCACTCATTGAAGTCTCCTTTAACTTGAACTTTAGGCGGTTCAGTTATCGGAGACATCTTCTTATTCCAGAATCTGTCAAACTCTGTGAGTCCACCGGCAGAGCCGGGGCTTTACTTAGGATTAATTACGATCGACTCTGAAACACCCAATTTACGCATATTTGCAACAAAGGTATGCCGCAAATCATGAAAGACAAAACCGTTCTCATTTTTGCTGCGTAAGCTATGCCTACTTTTTCACAGGCCGATTTAATCCGTGATCTGATATTCTCGTTAATAGGCAAACCCTGATAATGAAAAACATTATCTTTAAATTCTGACCTGTGATGCTCAATAGTCATCCCTCAAACAATTTTCAGCGGCGAGACCTTAAGTTGATGACTTTGACTTATGGCATGCATATTACGACATATCGAAAAAAATGAATCATCGCCTCCTTATTGCAAACCATAAAAATGACTGTTATTGTCCGGCAAAATAATGAAAGGTTGGAAAAAAAATGAATCTTACGGAAGCCCAAAAAAAAGCTGTTGAACATATAGGCGCACCTGCCCTGGTTGTTGCCGGAGCAGGATCAGGCAAAACAAGAACCCTGACTGCAAAAATCCAGTACCTCATAGAAAAGGGATTCAAACCCGAAAGAATCCTCGCAATAACATTCACAAACAAAGCGGCAGGGGAAATGAAAAAAAGGCTCACAGACCTGACAGGCCTTTCACCTTCGAGTTTTCCGTGGGTAAGGACCTGCCATTCTGCATGCCTTGTAATACTTAAAGCACATTGCACGGAGCTTGGATACCATCACCCGATCCAGATTATGACTCCATACCACCAGCAAAAAACGGTCACTGAAATCCTGGTGCGTCTAAACATGGACAAAAAACATGCATCCAATGTTCTTTACAGCATTTCCGCAGCCAAAAACTCCGGGAATCCGGATGAATACCTGTCAAAAAATCCGAGGATGGGTCATATCAGGCTTCTTGATGTATTCAATGAATACGAAAAGGCGCTTAAGGAAAGAAACTGCGTTGATTTTGACAATATTCTTCTTCTTACGAGGAATATTTTAAAAAATAACGCGGAAATAAGAAAAATCTATCAAAATCTTTTCCAGTTCATCCTTGTGGATGAATATCAGGATACCAATAACCTCCAGGAAGAAATCACCAGACTCCTCCTCGGCCATGAGAATATTTTCTGTGTAGGGGATGACTGGCAGGCCATTTACGGATTCCGCGGAAGTAATCTCGACCACTTCCTGTCCTTCCCTGATAAATATGACGGCGCCCGGATATTCAAGCTTGAGCAGAACTTCAGATCCGCCGACGAAATTGTAAAAACCGCAGGGAAAATAATAAGCCTCAACCCTTGTAGAATGGAAAAAGAATGTTTTTCAGACAAAAAGGGGGGAATAGTCGAGGTTCATGAGTTTTCCAGCGATTCAGACGAAGCAGGATGGGTGGCCAGAAAAGTCGAGACTCTGAGGGACATGGGGATCCCATACGAAAAAATGGCGGTTCTCTATAGAACCAAATTCTGCTCACTGTCTTTTGAAAAAATATTCAGAATGTACAGAATCCCGTACCAGCTCATAGGCTCAAAAGGTTTTTTCGAGAGAATGGAAATCATGGATATAAATTCATATCTTTCTGCTGCTGTGTATCCAAAGGATGATGTGTCTTTCGAAAGAATTCTGAATACGCCCAAAAGAGGGATTGGGCCCGCAATGGTCAAAAAAATAGGGGACACGAAAAAGCCGTATGAAAGTCTCCAGGACGCTGCCAGAAACATGGTCAGGGAAAGACTTCTGCCACCAAAAATCCATGCCGGAATAACAGAGCTTTTATCAATAATTGACAGTATCAGGGATAAATCCCCGGATAAGGCTGTCGAAGAGGCCATCAGCAGGACGGGCTACTATGATCACCTTAAAAATCTATGCAAGGATGGGGACGCGGAATTCACATCAAGAAAAGAAAACATTGAACAGCTGATTTTTTCCGCAAGCCAGGTCAACACCATTGTAGAGTATCTCGAAGAAGCGGCGCTCATTCGTGAGGACAAAAATGAAGAAGATGATGAGAGTCCGACAAAAGGAGTAAACCTTCTTACGATACACGCATCCAAGGGCCTTGAGTTCAGTGCTGTTTTCATAGCCGGATGTGAGGAAAATCTGTTTCCCCACTGGAAATCCATGGAAAGCGAGCATGAAATAAGAGAAGAAAGAAGGCTGATGTACGTTGCAATGACCAGAGCAGAAAAAATACTTTTTTTGACCAGCGCAGCATACAGAAAAGGACAGCCAGGCCTTAAAAGCAGATTTTTATATGAGATTGAGGATCACAGAAGATCAAGATAAAATCTGATTAAATAATCGTGATGCCGGATCAGCTCCGGCATCTGTGTATTATCAAATACCTCCCTATTTTTTTTCATCTCAACTGAAAAACCGGGCATGGTATTTTTATTCTTTGCAGCTTCTTAAAAATTGCTCTAAAATCTTTAAACATTTTTATATGCACCTGCAATTGCCCAGCTCAAAATCATCGGTAAACAACCATCAAAGCAAGGAGTCAAACATGAAAAAAGCTTCCATGATCATTGCGTCCATTCTTTTTTTTGCATCTTTATCAATCATGTCTGTTTCAGCTGAGGAAAAAGCAGCTGACGTCACTGCTGATGATGCTTTTATCATCGCAAAATGTGCGGCCTGTCACAAGATTGACAAAGTTTGCAAAAAGGTCGGTAAAAAAGATGCTGGCCAGTGGGAAGCACTTGTAAAGAGCATGGTAAAGAGGGGCGCAAAGCTGGATGATGCCGAGCAAAAGGCTGCGGCCGAGTATCTTGCTTCTTTGAAGGCAGACTCAAATACTCTCTGCCCCAAATAGACCATCAAAAAAAAGAGAGAGGCCCAGGTCTCTCTCACCAACTTTAACTTAAATGATTCCCTGAACCTATATGAGAAGAAAAATGACAAAATCCAAGCTTATCAAAATTACCGTACCAGTGCTCATCGCAATTTTTGCAGGGATTCAGTTCATTCCCGTGGAAAAGACAAATCCTCCTGTGACCGGGGATATTGACGCGCCTCCTGCAGTTAGCTCTATTTTAAAACGGGCATGTTATGACTGCCACTCAAATGAAACAAAATGGCCGTGGTACAGTAAGATAGCTCCCGTGTCCCTGCTTATTGCAAACGATGTGAATGAAGGAAGGGAATACCTCAATTTTTCCATATGGAAGGATTTGTCTGAAGAGGGACACCAAAGCATTAAAATGGCAATATTGGAAAAAATATCAAAAGGTGAAATGCCCTTGCCCCAGTATAAGCTGGCCCATCCTGAGGCAAAGCTTACAGATTATGACAAGAAGATCATAAAACAATGGATTGAACCTGAAAAAGGAGTTAGGCCCTAAAAGTTCAAGGCTGCATAAAAAGGCAGCCTTTGCTCCCTACTTTGTCTTTTTAGTTTCTGCGTCCTTTGAAGTCTGTTTAAACTCGACAAGCTTCAGATCAGCCTCGGCCACAGTCCCATGATGCATATAAAGAAAGGAAGAAATCCCGACGCCGGGGATAAACCCGACAGTCTGGTGATCAGGAGCGCTCTGGAAAGTCAAAACATATTTTTCCAGTTCTTTTTGGGGCGCAACTCCTTTTATTCCTTCAGGCCTTATTTTATCAACTGATTCCACAAACCAGAAATAAGACATGTCTGGCCTTGTCAACTGGGCAGCCTGCCCGAAAACGTCACCTTTTCTGATGGGGTATTCAAGGAAAAGGTCATCTTCCGAGACAAGATCGCCAAGAAAATCATCCATATTCTTCAGTCTTTTAATCGCCTCATCAGCTCTTGGCTGATCAAGGATATAATATTTGGAATTCCCGACCCTTAATATCAGATAATCACCCGGTGTTTGATATCCTTCGTACCAGACCAGATCATGGGGATGTCCCTTGAGAACAGCCGCAAAAAGATGCCCCCTTGTGATCGTTTCCAGAACTTCCATTTTCCAGGATATATTTTTGTTTAATACCTTGTCCGGCACCTCAGTCCATTTTACATCTCCCTGATAAATCCAGAAATTACCTTTTTCCAGCGGAAAAGGATCAAAAGGAGTTGCTGAAACAGCTTTTTCTTCCTGCCTGCATGACACGGCAAGCATAAGAGGCAACAAAAATATAAAAAACAGCCTTTTTATATGCACCTTGACTCCCCCATTTCCGCATCGATTTCAGGTATTGACAGGGTCGAAAAAAGTCCGATTACCGTCATTCCGGCGCAGGCCTGAATCCAGAAGCGGCTGAAATTACAAAGATGCCGGATCAAGTCCGGCATGACACTAATGCCTTTTTCTGACTTTTTGCGAGACCATCAGTTATTGATTAACGTCTGATTTTCATGAACCGCCTTCAGCAGCTGCTCTCATGGCAATTTCCTCATCCGCCGCCTTAATTGCAGAATCAAGGCTATCGAAAAAATTCTCGAACCCCAGATGTTCAAGTACATGAGCCTGGTTGAGCCTCAAAGAAACTCTTTCATTTGCCTCGCAGATAAGAACTCTTATTCCTTTTTTCCTGAAGAGATCAAGCATTTTATCAAAAGTAAGAAGACCGGTCGCGTCTATGAAAGGCATATGCTCAAGACGTATTATAAGAACCTTTATATCGGTCCTCAAAGCCTTCATTGTTCTTTCAAAACGTTTTACAGCCCCGAAAAAGAAAGGCCCGTCTATGGAATAAACCATTAAGCCCTTGATCCTTTTAATTCCATGAAGCCCCCTCTGGGGAACCTTTTCATCCATCGGCCCCATGGCGTCAATGGCGTTTGTTGCCTCGTCGAGCAGGGCCTCTTCAATCATATTGCAAGCCGGATCATTATCCGCGCATTCAATTTTGACGGCCTCTGACATTCTCTTCATGAAAAGAAGGGCCGCAAGTATTACCCCTACATTCACAGCTATGACAAGGTCAGCGAAAACAGTCAGCAAAAAAGTTATGAGCAGGATTATGACATCATTCTTCGGAGCATTTTTTGATAGCTCAATAAAATGCTTTATTTCACTCATATTATATGCAACCACGAAGAGTATTGCAGAAAGGGCGCATAATGGAATGTATGAAGCAAGAGGCGCCATAAAAAGCACTATCAGCACGAGGGTAACGGAATGCATTATGCCTGCGAGGGGACTCGAGCCTCCATTTTTGATATTGGTGGCTGTTCTTGCTATTGCTCCGGTTGCGGCAAATCCGCCCAAAAATGGTGCCACAATATTGGCAAATCCCTGACCAATCAGCTCCTGGTTAGACCCATGCTTGCTGCCTGTCATACCATCTGCGACAACGGCTGAAAGAAGGGATTCAAGCGCGCCCAGCAAGGCCACAGTTAAAGCCGGGCCTATCAGGTCAAGAATATTAACCGAAGCAAAATCCGGCATGCTCAATTCGGGAAATCCGGCAGGTATTCCCCCGAAAGCGCTTCCAATTGTGGCTACGCCTGGGAATTTAAAAACGAACTGGATAAGAGTTACCACAAGCATCGAAACAAGAGGGCTCGGGAGATACTTTGCGATATCGATCGGAGTGAATAGGACTAGAAGAAGCCCGGCCAAGCCAAGAAATGCCGTATATATATTCATGTCAGGCAAAGCTTGAAAAAGGCACCAAAGCTTTTGGTGAAAATGATGCAACCCTGCCATTGACACCTGGAGACCAAAGAAATCCTTCCATTGCCCGAAAAAAATGACGACTCCAATCCCTGCGGTAAAGCCAAGGGTAACAGGATATGGAATGAACCCGACAAGTCCGCCAAGTTTTGTCACGCCCATTATAACAAGAATGATTCCTGCCATGATTGTGGCCACCTGAAGACCGGCAAACCCGTATTTTGCCGTTATTCCGGAAAGAATTACTATGAATGCTCCGGTCGGGCCTGCTATCTGCACCCTGCTGCCACCAAACACAGAAACAGTGAAACCGGCTATTATCGCCGTATAGATTCCACTCTCGGGTTTGGCTCCAGATGCAATCGCAAAGGCCATGGCAAGTGGAAGAGCCACAAGTCCTACAATGATTCCTGATATTATATTATTGAAAATCTGATTTTTTTTAAAAAGTCCTGCCTTATGAGCTTCGATAAGCGCAAACATACGACTATCCAATCTTTATATATGCGTTCTGAAATGAATCCAGACAGATCTCTAAATCGGCGAATGATGATAAAAAAATATTATTGAAAAACCTGGCAATTAATCGCCGAAAAAGGGTTTCAAAATGTCTGAATTGGTTTTAAACAATTGGGAATTTTTTAAGGAGATCTGACGTGCTGGCCTGTATTGGGGATTAAAAGCAGGGCAACCGGTGAACTGACAGGATAATCATAAATAGCTGGTAATACAGATAATGAACTAAGAATTAAACTTTGTAACTCGCCCTCTGGCATGGCATTTTCCCTGAAAAAGTTCTTTATATTTGAAAGACCAATATTAAAGCAAAACTTGAGTTATTAACTATCTCGACAATAATTCAGATGCAACAATTTAAAAAATTTTGCAACATCAATATAAATATAGATAGACTCACAAAAAGTCAAAATAAGGCAGCGGCGTCATGCGACTTGAGCCGGCATCTTTGTATTTTCAATTTTTTCTGGATTCCGGCCTTCGCCGGAATGACTGAAATCGGACTTTTTGCCATCTTGTCAAATATTTATCCGGTAAAAAGCTAATCATGGCTGAAACCGCAAATATATAAAGTAACAGTAATTTTTCACCTGATGCCATATTTACGCATTTTCCCCCTGAGAGTCGAAGGATGAAGCCCAAGAAGATCGGCTGCGCCTCCCTTGCCTTCAATCTTGCCCCCCGCCAATTTTAAAGCGCCTTTAATATATTCTGATATCATGGCATCCAAACACATGAATTTTTCATGGCTTACACCGGTTATTTCATTCCCGGGCACAGAGTTCCAATTGATATTAAGCTCAGGAAAAGCAAGTGGATAACCTCCGCAGGTGATAAGGCTCCTTTCGATGAGATTCTGAAGTTCGCGTATATTCCCGGGCCATGAATAAGCCTTAAGCTGCCCCAAAACACCAGGAGCAAAAACAGGACTAAACGAAAGATTCATCTCCCTGGCCTTCGCCTTGGCAAAAAAATCGGCCATCAAAGGAATATCTTCAGTTCTTTCCCTCAGTGGAGGCAGATGTATGGGAAATACATTCAACCTGAACCACAGATCATTCCTGAATCTGCCAAGCGTAACCATTTCGGAAAGATCCCTGTGGGTGGCTGCGATAACCCTGACATCGACTGAGATAGCCCGCTGCCCGCCAACCCTGTGGAAACTCTTTTCCTGAAGAACTCGAAGCAGCTTAACCTGGGCGGACTGAGGAAGCTCTGCAACTTCATCAAGAAAAATAGTACCGCCTTCAGCCTGCTCGAAATACCCGCGTTTTCTCTCCCCTGCTCCGGTAAAAGAGCCCTTTTCATGTCCGAAGAGTTCGCTGTCAGCAAGCGATTCCGGTATGGCGCCGCAGTTGATACACACAACTGGATTCCCGGCCCTTGATGATGTCTCGTGAATGGCATGGGCTACGAGTTCCTTGCCTGTACCTGTCTCGCCTGTTATCAGAACAGGACTTTCCGTGGCAGCAACCTGCCTGACCTTGTCCATCACATTTTTGAGGCCAGTTTCTGCGCCTATTATTTTTGTCCCTGCCATATGGCCGAGGCGGCTTCGGAGATCCTCGTTTACTTTTTCAAGACTCTCGTTTTTTGAAAGAACCTCCCTATGATGAATCAGGTTGAGGATAGCGCCTGTGAGCGGCCTTTCAAGAAGCTTCAGCCTGTTTTTATGGATTTCCGTGTATCTGTCCCTGCCAATTGCGACCATATTAAAATAGCCTATAAATGGTTTCCCAAGGCCAAAGGCAATTGTCATGGTGGAAAATTCGTTTGCGTGCGGAACACTTGGTATGCTTAGCCCTGAAGAAAGAAAATGGGCAAAAGCCTCCTGAACCACCCTGCTCGACGCAATACAGTTATCTATCTGGACCGTGCCAAGTTTATAACTGCGACTGTCTTCGAGGGCGGCCGAAGTCAGACGGATGCGCTCATCCACAAGAATCCCTGCATCAACATTTGATACTGCCAGATACCTTAAAGTCTGCTTTGAAGAATCAGCAACCCCCGCATTGATCGCATCAATTGGGAAAAAGGATTTCATATAAAGAAGAGATGAATGAAGTGCCTCTTCAATTCTAAGGCTACTGAAAAGGCGATGGGTTATTTCCTGCAAATAAATGCTTTCATCAAAATTTGATCCCATATCAGACATCAGGCTATCCTGCTGGTTTGTTTCTGTATAAAAAAACCTTCAAATAAGAAGGGCCTTCAAATAGAACGGCACGCCCCTTCACATATGACGGCTAAAAATTAAATTTAATCCAGAATCCATGAAATTACCATATATTTCAAAGATGGTATGAAAATTGTAATGGTCGGAGTCAAATTCACATAATAATGGAGTAAAAATTTGCACGAACTGCCCCTGACAAATAAAATCCTTGATATAGCCCTGGATTATGCCCGCAAAAACGAAGCGTCCAGAATTGTTTCGGTTCAGATAGGACTTGGCGTAATGCACGAAGCAGAGCCTGAATGGATGAACAAATACTTTGCATGGATAACCAGAGGGACAGTGGCAGAAAATGCAAATCTCGATTTCAGAAGATATCCGGTAATCTGGTTCTGCCAGAAATGCCAAAAACCCTTTAAAGACCCGGGTGAGAAATCTGCTGGAACATTCTGCCCGGAATGCTCAGAAAACAGGGAACTGACCCTGATCTCGGGCAAGGAATTCAGGGTTGAATCAATAATAATATCCTGAATTTCGAATTAGAGCCAAAACCTTGTCGTTGCAGCTTATAAACATCTGTATGCAAAAATGGAGAATCATATATGAAAATCATCGCCATAAACGCAAGTCCGACAATGAAAAACGGCATGACGAGCGCCTTGATGGAGAATGTTCTTGAAGGAGCAAAAGAGGCGGGGGCTGAAGTTGAGGTGATATATTCCCAGAAACTCAAGATAAATTACTGCATAGGATGCTTCAACTGCTGGGTGAAAACACCCGGTGTCTGTGTCCACAAGGATGACATGGTTTCTCTGCTTGAAAAAATAAAGGAAGCGGATTGTATCATGGTATGCACTCCGCTTTATGCAGACGGAATGACAGCACAGATGAAAACCGTAATAGACCGAATGATCCCCCTGATTGACCCGCATATAGAGAATGTTGACGGTCACAACCGCCATGTCAAAAGGTTGAAAAAAATCCCGGCCATTGCGCTTTTGAGTGTCTGCGGATTCTATGAAAAGGATAATTTCGATGGACTTGTGGATCATATGAAACGCATCTGCAAAAATTTTCAGGCAGAATATCTCGGAGCCGTTTTAAGACCCTTCAGCTATCTTCTGAATCTGGAAAACCTCATGCCTGAAGAAGTAAAAAAAGTCAGGAGCGCGGCTAAACAGGCAGGCATTGAACTGGTTAAAAACAGAGGCTTTTCCGAAGAAACACTTGAAGCTGTCGCACACAATCCCATCCCCAAGGATTTCTTCAACCAGAGCGCCAATGACCTATGGGACGCAAGCATAAAAAATGGCAAATTCCTGCATTCCTGATCACAGTTTTTCGAAAAAATATTTTTAAATGTAAATAAAACAAGATATTAAGATAATCCCGGAGGATCCATGGAAGATTTGTATGAAAGCCTGAGAAAAAGAATTGACACTTTTTCTTCAGGATATCCGGCAACTCAAAGCGGAATTGAACTTAAAATACTCAGGCAGCTTTATTCAGAGGAAGAGGCCCGCATTTTCCTTGATCTGACCCATTTCCCTGAAACTCCTGAGCAACTGTCAGTCAGACTTGCAAAGGATCTTGAGCCTCTTGAAAAAACCCTTTACGATATGTCCGTAAAAGGCCTTATTTTCAGATATCGCAGCAAAACAAAGACTTACTACATGCCTATTCCATTTGTTGTCGGCATAATGGAATTCCAGGTAAAAAGAGTGGAGGCTGATCTCGAACTTGCAAAAAACTTTGCGAATTATGGCGAGGAAGCCTTCATTGCCACAATGCAGGCCTTAGACACACCTCATCACAGAGCCATTCCCATAAACAGGGACATAGTTGACCAGTGGCCCATAGCAATTTATGATGATGCTGTTGCGATACTGAACGCTCAGAAAAAAATAGCGGTTGCGCCGTGCGTGTGCAGAACCATCATGAAAAAAACTGAAAGGCAGAACTGCGGGAAGCCCGTTGAAACCTGCATCATGTTCGGAGCCGCCGCAGACTATTACATAGAAAACGGACTCGGTCGGGAAATAAAGCTTGATGAGGCCCTTGAAATCATCAAGCAGAGCGACGAAGCAGGGCTTATTCTCCAGCCTGCAAATGCGAAACAGGCAGGAGCCATATGCAATTGCTGCGGTGACTGCTGCGGGATGATACATTCACTTAAAAAGCAGCCAAGCCCTGCAAAAGCCGTAAAAAGCTCGTATTACGCAGGAATTAAAACCGAAGAATGCGTCGGCTGCGGAATATGCCTGGACAGATGCCAGATGGAGGCCATAAAAATAGAAGAAGACAAGGCCGAAATCGACCTTAACCGCTGCATAGGTTGCGGACTCTGCGTTACAAAATGCCCTACCGAGGCCGCGTTTCTTGTAAAAAAACCAGAGGAAGATCTTTACAACCCTCCTGAAAATTCAATGGAAATGCATATAAGAATGGCGCAGGAGAGAGGATTCATGTAAAAAAAAGAGACTATATTCCCGTTAAGTGTGGAATATTTTATTAACTCCAGTAACTAATTAATATTTTAAACAAAAACATAGCCGGCGGGTCTTTTGTGGCTCTGCCAGATTTTCAGTTAAGAAATGCCTTGTATGGTTAATTTGTCATCAAAACAAGAGGGATGCGTAGGTCGGATTAGGACGCCCTTTGTCCGTAATCCGACGTTAAGCCGGGAGCCTTGTATGGTTAAATTGCCTTAAAAAAAGACCAATTCGTAGGTCGGATTAGAGCGTCCTTTGCTCGTAATCCGACATTGATCCGAATGCTTCCGGCGGGTCGCTTTTTGAAAAAAGCTCCGCAAAAACTTTTAGATAGATGGGCAGTGAGTACAGAACTTTAGGGCATTTGCTTCTGACAATAATAAAAACATAAGTTTTTGAAGGGACTCAAAGAACTTTTTACAAAAAGTCACCCAATATCAAAAGCTTTGGGGAACATAGCCCAAAAAGATTGATTCTAAAGATCGCATGAAAGCACCGGTTTGCCGCCAGGTCTTATGCACTGGCAAAGTTGGTAAAAACCCAAAAGTGATTCTACAAAAAAAATATATAGGAGGAACATATGCACATCCCTGACGGAATGCTTCACGGCGCCATTTGCCCTATTACCCTTGCACTTGGAACAGGAGCTATAGCTGCCTCTGCCTATGCTGTTGCAAGATCTGAAAACAGGCCTTCTGTAATGAAGTTCACTGCAGTCACATCAGCCATATTCGTTCTTCAGATGCTCAATTTCCCGATTTCCCAGGGAACATCCGGACATTTCCTTGGGGCCGCATTCGCTACCTGGGCCATTGGAACCGCTCCGGCAATTCTTGCCATGTCCCTTGTTATTGCCATCCAGTCAGTCATATTCGGCGACGGGGGCCTTGGCGCTCTCGGGGCAAATATCCTTGTAATGGGCATAGCCGGAGTTCTTTCAAGCAGCCTTGTGATGAATTTAATGAAAAGCACAAAGAACGGAACCTCGGATTATATTGCCACTGGAATTGGCGCACTTATTTCAACCGTCATTGCTGCTTTTTCTTGCAGCCTTATTCTATGGGTTTCAGGAAACGCGGAATTAAAACAATTAATGACAGCAATGATGGGAATTCATTTTAAGATAGGGATTGGTGAGGCGGTAATTTCTGTTCTTCTTATGATTCTGACATTATCAACCGAAAAAATGAAAAAAAAGACGGGCATTACAGCTGCAATGCTTTCAGGAGCCGCGGTGCTTGCCTCATTCGCATCCGAACTCCCGGACGGGCTTGAATACAGTGCAGAAAAACTGGGATTCATTAAAAATGCATCCTCATTTTTCAATGGTATTATACCTGATTACGCTTTGCCCGGAATCTCCATTCCTGTGGCAAACTGCCTGATTTCGGCATCAACAGGCATACTCCTTATATTCATATGTTCCTGGCTTTCAGGGAAAGCCGGGGAAAAACTTTTTAAGCAGAAAGCGTAAAATCGAGTAGGGTGAAGCAGCTGATCAAGTCTGCTTCATCCCTCTCACAGAACCGTGCGTACGGGCCTCGTACACGGCTCTTGTTCATCCTTATCTCGTTGTAAAAAGAGGAAGCACTCCCGTTTGAATTTCATTCATCGCGAACAGTCCGATTTCTTCAAACCATTTGTTGGGCATTGCCCAGTGGCTGAGCTGACATGCCGAGTTCCGCCATGATGTCATTTTGATGCTCTGGAATTCGCCGCTATACCCCAGCTGCCTGAGCCGTCTGTGCAGTTTATTCGGTTTCTTCCATAACTTCATCTGGATGGCTCGCAGACGTCTGCGTATCCACCGCATCATCATGTGAAACACGCTTTTGCAGTT
>NZ_AUEY01000094.1 GCF_000426225.1 Desulforegula conservatrix Mb1Pa | reverse complement strand
CCCATGCCATCAACCATGCTTTCTATGGCTGAAGCAGAGTGGTAATCAGATTACATAAAAGGTTCTCCAGGAATAAACATGCCAAGCTGAATAATTAGAGAATGTTTAGATAAGGGACGAAAACAAAAGGTGTATCATTTTTTTCTGATACACCTTTTAGCGGAGGAATGGATTGAATTTGTCTGAGTATCTTTTATTATGTTCGTGTTAACTTATTTAATGAAATCAAAAAGATATTTTGTTGCCGTATAAACAATAACTGCGCCAAGCATCCATTTTATGGCCTTTGCAGGCACATATTTCTGGCATCTTGCACCAAGGTATATTCCAGCCATGCCGCCTATGCCGAAAAGAATTCCAAGAAACCAGTCCGGGGCCACCGATACTGTCGGATAATATGGCGCAATCGCCTGATAAAAAGCAACTCCTGCGATAGAAGTAATGAATGTTCCCATTAGGGCAGCGCCGGCAACAGTATATACAGGAAGGCCGAATACTGACACGAAAAATGGAGCTATTATGGCGCCTCCGCCTATGCCGTAAACTCCGCCAATTATCCCAACGATAAAACTTAGCGACATTATGCCCCAAACTGGAATATTGAACTCTTCTCCGTAAAATTCATATCTGATTCTGCTTAAAGAAAGCTCAAGAACTTTGACCGATGGAATTTCAACACCGGTTTCCTCGGATTTTGTCCTGTGCTTTTTCATCAATTCCTGGAATCTTTGTTCACTTTTGTTTTTGTCGTCGCCATTGCTTTTTTGGGTAAGATCCCTGATCATGCGTATCCCTATGTAAAAAAGAACACACGCTGCAAAGAGTTTGAAGTTTTTTGGGTTCGGCAAATACGCGACACGCACTATCGCGCCAATAAGAACGCCTGGCAGGGTTCCTATGATTACAACCCATGTTAGCGGCCATACCATTCTACCTTCTTTGATAAATCTGTAAACGCCGCTTGGTATAGCCACAATATTGAAAAGCTGGTTGGTGGAACTGACTGACGGATTGGTGTATCCCAGAAAAGACATCTGGAATGGCAAAAGAAGAAATGCTCCGGATACTCCGCCCATGGAGGTGAAGAAGGATATGACAAATGCCACGAGGGGAGGGATCCACGGTGAAACATCGATTCCTGCTGTTTGAAAATACATGGCCACCTCCTGAATTTTAAAGTTTAATATGATCGTTTTAGAGCAAGATTTTTATTGAGCTATTGACACGAAAAATATAATTTAGATGTTAGTATTCTATTTATCAGCACTATTTTTTGATGTCAAGTTCATTAAACAGTTTCGAGATAAGTTGTTATACAAACGATTGTCTGCCTCTTCAAAATCTGGCATATATTTCTAATAAACTAAAAATCTGAGGTTTTATTAAATGGATAAAGAGCTCGATAAGCTGTTTTCTGAGCCAGCATTTTCAAACAGATCAGGAAGGATAAATCCTTCTGGAATACTGTCTCCTGCTGAAGAAGTAAAATATCTTGATACCGCAAGCCTTGAACTGCTTGAAAAATCCTTCAGAACCTGGACTGATGAGGCTGTTAGGATGGATGTCAGGATATCGAGGAAAAGAATAACCCTGATTTTTCTCCTTATAAGATATACAGGCGCAAGACTTGGCGAGATTCTTTCAATTGATGAGACAAGCATGATTGATCCAGATAAACTTACTGTCAGGCTTGGATTTTCTGGTATTGATAAGGAGGAGAATGGGATCGCCTCCGGATCTAGAATCGTTGAAATACCAGCATTTCTTGCGGCTGAACTCTCTAATGCTTTTTCTATGACAGAAAATGCCGGTCTGAAAGGCCATTTTTTTTATCTTGATCCGGCCCATGTGAGGAGAAAATTTTATGAAAGGGCAGAGGCTTGCGGTCTTTTGAGGGAATTCGGAAACCCATCTGCCATAAGAAGATCAAGGGCGATTGAGCTAATACGCAACAATATTCCTTTGCCCATGGTTCAAAAAATTCTTGGCCATTCAACATCAAGTCTTACCTCTGCTTATATCGATTTTTCCAAAGAGGATCTGAAGCAGGTGCTGAGAAACTATGTGGACAAAGAAAGCCGGAGAAAGACCAGCGCAAGAAATTCATTTTATGGTCTGATTACGAGGATCAATAAGGGTGATATTCAATCAGAAGTCGAAATAACAACCTACTCAGGACATAAAATTACATCTGTCATAACTAATGAAAGTCTGGAGAGGCTTATGTTCAGGGAAAAGTCTCCTGCAACAGCAGAAATCAAGGCTCCATGGGTGGTTGTTTCCAAAGATGTTGAAGAGCCGATGAGTAGCGCTTCAAACAGACTTAATGGAAAAGTTTCGAGAATTATCAAAGGATCAATTACTACAGAGGTGGTGGTTTCACTTTCTGATGGGACTGATGTCTGTGCCCTTGTCACTGAGCAGGGCCGGGTTGATTTAGACATAGTTGAGGGTGTTGATGTATGGGTTATGTTCAGCGCTTTTTCGGTGATTCTGAATGCTGATTAAACTAAGACCCCAGTAACCAATTTTTTTAATAAAAAGCGACCTTGTATGGTTAAATTGCCGTAGAAAAAAAGGCCGGTTAGTAGGTAGGATTAGATAAGTCCTTTGCTCGTAATCCGACATTGATCCGAATAACTCCGGCGAGGCAATGTAACCCGATCGACCAAAGTCAGGCGAAGCTTATGAGTCAGACAATTATACAACTGATAGGGCGAGTGCCTCGAGCGGGTCGCTTTTTGAAAAAAGCTCCGCAAAAACTTTCAGATAATTAGCCAGTGTATGTAAAGCTTTAGGACCTTTGCTCCTGATAATAATGACGAACTCGCAAAAATACACAAAAAGGCAACGGCGTCATGCCGGGCTTGATCCGGCATCCAGTGTTTTCAAATACTTCTGGATGCCGGCCTGCGCCGGAATGACGATAATCAGACTTTTTGCGATGTTGTCAATATTCAGGTAGTGTTCTTAAAAATAGGACGCAAGTTCTTCTTCTGTCATTGGGCTGAATCTGATCATATCCTGAGACACTGGAATGCCTTGGGATTTCAGCCATATGCCCCTTGTAACGAATGAGGCGCCAAGAAGAAGGTTTTTTGCAACGAGCGCAACTTTTCGATTCTGGTATGGTTCAAGATAGGAACCTGCCGCCCACTCATTAAAAGCTCCCATGGAAGGGCCGCACCAGATCTGGTAATCTATCTTTCTTGATGGATCACCAGCAATTGCCCATTTTGATGACTGACCGAGGTATGATCTGAAAACCAGGGCCATTTTGTGTTTGGGATCTTTTGCGGCTCTTTCGTTCTGTCTCGGATCTCGTTTTGAAAAAAAGTCGCTGGTGCTTTTCCATGCCTCATTAAAGCTGCATTTGAAGTATTTTTCTTCAATCATTTTCTGCTGATCTTCGGGTATATCTTCAAAGGAATCGAAAGAACGGTACAATTCATAGAGTTTTCCTGCTCTCTGGGCAAACATTGTGCCTCTTTTCAGTACCTGAACTTTTACTCCAAGCTCGAACATGTCAGCCGAAGGAGCCATTATCACATCGGCCTGACCGGCCGCAGCAAGCATTTCCCTTACAACATCGGATGTGCCCGATTCTATGCAGGCCTGATTAACTGACCCTGTAAGTATGTAGGCCGCGCCCATTGCAAAGGCTGCGGCAGCTGATTCAGGAGTCGCGACACCTCCTGCAAGGCCTGCTCGTAATTGAGTTTTATATCCGTATTTTTTTTGCATTTTATCTTTCAATGCAATTATTGTCGGGAAAAGAGCTATTGCAGGCCTGTTGTCTGTATGGCCACCTGAATCGGCCTCAGCTGTAAGATCTTCGGCCACAGGTATTTCAGATGCAAGGTCAGCCTCCATCTGGGTTATGAGTTTCTCCTCAACAAGCTGCATGAGTATTTTTTCAGGAGGAGGCGAGAAAAATTTCTCGGCTACTTCGACGCGTGAGACCTTGGCAAAAACAGAATTGGGCACAATAACCGTACCACTTTGATCCCTGTGTATGCCTTTAATTCTGAAATAGACTATAGACGGCGTCATATTCATGAAAGCAGCGGCACAAATTTTTGTGACCCCTTTTCTCAGGTAAAGCTTTACGGTTTCCATTTCAAGGCCTGCCTCACCAGGGCTGTGAATCAGGTTGAAACCATATGGAATATTTTTGTCGCCGCTCTGTAGCTTGTTTATGGCATTTTCTATGGCCTCAATTGACAATCCTGCCGAACCGAAAAAACCAAGCATGCCTGCCTTGCCCATTTCCCTGACCATTTCCACCGAGGTTATTCCGCCTGCCATTGCTCCTGCGACGTAAGCATATTTGACCCCATGTTTTTTTTTGAAGTCCGGATCACCAAGACTCTCCGGAGGGAGTGGCGGTACCCAGGCTAAGGCTTCAAGGCTTTTTTCAGGCTTTATCTGGCCTTCTTCAAGTACAAGTTTTCCTTTGTTTGCAATAAACAGCTCATTATTATTTTTTACTATAAGGATGGGGTTGAAAACACTGATAAGGTGCTTTTTCATTGCTTCTGATATGTTTTCGATATTGCCCTTGCCCTGATTCCAGCAGCCTGTGCATTGGGATTGATTATTCATGCAACGTCCTGATTCAAGATGTGATTATTAATGATAAAGAAATATTTAATGGTAAATATGCCAGTAAATACAATCAAACATGATGATGTGGTCAATGTCTCCTTTGGATGTTAAGCAGGAGTTCATGATGCATTTTGGTTGGTTTCGAACCAAGGTAGATTTTTTAAATTAATGAGTCTCTGCAATGATTTCAGTATATTTATTTAGCAAAGACATTAAAAAAAGTATTTTGCCTCATTATTATCATACTCTGTATAATAGTGAAGCAGAGTCTTTCAGATGGATACGTAAATAAATCATTATAGTATTTAAAGTCAATATTACGTGTTTATTTTTACATGTGAGTTCTGTCTATATATATACATATTGAATTACAGTAAAAATTGATTCAGTTTATCATATGTTTGTTCTATTATATATCAAGCTTGGAAAAGACGGAACGACAACAAATATCACAATATCTGGTAATATTATGATGGCTGAAGTCAGGCAAAGTGCGGCTCCAAATCAGTATAGGGGCTTTTTTGCGAGTTTGTCGTTATTGATGACATTAATGAATTGAATGCTTGGAGTGTGCCATGAGACGTCTGATTCTTATTATTTGTTTGGTCTTTGTTTCAGACTGCTGTTTTATCAGTGCCGTATATTCCCAGGAATCCAAAGTTTCGGCAAGAATAGTCGGCGGAACAGAGACCGATAAATCTGATTGGCCCTGGATGGTTGCACTCGTTTATTCGAATGATCATTCCAATTACTATGGCCAGTTTTGTGGCGGCTCACTTGTATCTTCCAACTGGGTCGTAACTGCTGCGCATTGTCTTGTGGATGAATCCGGCAATCTGTCGGCTTCGGCATCAGGTATCCAGGTTCTTGTTGGTGCCCACGATCTCTCAACAGGCGAGGGCGAGCGTATAAACGTAAAGAGAATAATAATTCATCCTCAATACGAGCCTGAAACATACAATAATGATATTGCCTTGCTTGAACTTGAAAAATCTTCATCAGCCGAGACACTTCCCCTTTATGACGGATCAAGCAGTCTTTCAGGTTATAATGCCATAGCCATTGGCTGGGGTAATACTTCCGGCGTTTCCGGCCAGACTGATTATCCTGAAAAATTGCAGCAGGTTACTCTGCCTGTTGTGACAAACACCCAGTGTAATTCCGTATATGGTGGGACAATCACCGATTCAATGATGTGCGCAGGTTTTCTGGTTGGAGGCAAGGATACATGCCAGGGTGACTCGGGCGGGCCGCTTGTGATAAACAGAAATTCGAGATGGGAACTCGCAGGCGTCACAAGCTGGGGTGAGGGGTGTGCGGCACCAGGCTACTATGGCGTCTATTCGAGGATATCTGCATTGAAATCATTCGTTGATTATTATATATACTCAAGCAGCAGCACAGATTGTAAGATTGCTCCCAAGTCTCTTTATATAAATGTCGGCAGCATTCCTGTGGCAGGTTCCCCTGTCTTGTTTTCAGTATCATCTGTGTCCGATTGCCCTGGTTTTATATATTACTATTATTCATACGCGCCTGATTACGGAACCGCTGATTATGATTCAGTTAACGGTTGGGTAAGAATGGTTGGCGGAGACGGATTCACAACGAGCAAGACCATAAATTATGCTTTCAATGAGCCTGGGTATTATGTAGTTGTCGCGGGGATGAGCAGTTCGAGGGCTATTCCGACAGTAATGCCCCAAATTGGGACTACTGTGGCCGTGAGATCAGCGTCAGGAGGATCTTCCGGGACATGCAGAGTCACTCCCAAGATGATGTCCCTTGATATTTCAGACATCCCGAGGGCAGGATCACCCGTCACTTTCAGCATCAATGCCGTTTCCGAATGTTCGGGGACTGTTTATTACTATTATTCCTACGCTCCTGATTACGGAACTTCAGATTATGATCCTCAAAACGGATGGGTAAGAATGGTAAACAGCCCGGACGGTTTTACAACAAGTAACAGGCTCTCCTATACTTTCCAGGAACCAGGTCATTATATAGTTGTTGTCTGGACTTCATCACAGAGAGCTCCCCAGGATCCTACTGCCCTGATAGGATCGACTTTGCCGGTTAATCCTTAAGATCAGGAGTGGCTGATGTACAATGTCAGGTTCGTGGATGAAGACCCGGATCTTAAGGGTGAATGGGATGGGGATTTCTGGAGAGGGGGCAAGGCAGATGAAATTTCCCATTTCAGGAAAGAAGGATCGGCTCACAGACCAAAAACAAGATTCAGACTGGTTTATTCAGACAAAGGCATTTACGGCATCTTTTTTGTCGAGGACAGATTTGTCAAATGCGTACATCATGGATATCTGGCCCCTGTTTATAAGGACAGCTGTGTCGAGTTTTTTGTAAGGCCGTCTGGTTCAAAAGGTTATTTTAATTTTGAGTTTAACTGCGGAGGCTCTATTCTTTGCAGTTATATTACTGATCATTCAAGAACGCCCGAAGGTTTTAAGAGCTCTGTTCCCTTAGCCCTTCAAGATCTTCAACTCATAAAGATATTTCACTCTCTTCCCGAAATAATTACTGAAGAGATCAAAGACCCTGTCAACTGGATACTTGAGTTCTTTATACCTTTTTCTGTTTTTGAAAAATATTCAGGTAATATATGGGATTTGCAAGGACAGGTTTGGAACGCGAATTTCCAGAAATGCGGTGATTCCACGTCTCACCCTCATTGGGTATCCTGGGAACCTCTTCCCGAGCTTAATTTCCACTTGCCAGACTGCTTTGGCCTGATATGTTTTGAAAAAAAGCTGTCCAAGCCTCATGCTTCTGAGGATATTTAGGAATGCATTTTTAATATACAGTCCGCAACTGAATATAATTCCGGTTTTGATGGTCTCGCAAAAAGTCAGAAAAGGGTTTTAGCGTCATGCCGCACTTGATCCGGCATGTTTGTATTCTCAGATACTTCTGGATTCAGGCTCCTGGTTTTCACAGGGACAGGCCCCGCCGGAACGGCATAAATCGAACTTTGTGCGAGACCATCATTAGCTAATTATTGGAATAATAAAGTATCCCACACTTAACGGAAGCAGAGCCTAAATATTAATGCTAATCGGAGCAATAAAATTTTTCGCATATAGAGAGATCATAGCCGATTAGAGATGACCTATGAGGTTTTAAAACGGCGCAATTCTTTTGAATATTATCTTAAATCAATATCGGGTTTAAAAAAGGAGAAGATTAAATGACCGAGACATCTGCCCAGGCCCTAAGAATTCTGAGAGATCCTTCACAGTTCAAATGGTACGTAATTCCGCTTCTTCTCATGGTGATATATATTTATATGGTGGAGGTTGAGAAAAAAAACTGGAAGGCCGTTTTCGCCGGGCTTTCTTTCTGGGGTATGGACTGGTTTAATGAAATATGGAATTCGCTTTTTTTTCATTTCAGCAAGACTGCTCCTGTATGGGGGGCTCCCAGAGATACTGCATATCTGATTCTGATCGGTCTCAATATAGAAATATGCTTTATGTTCCTGATAATGGGCATTGTTGCAACGAAGATTCTTCCCGCTGACAGGCATGAAAAAATCCTTGGGGTTAATAACAGGCTGTTTTATGCGGTTACCAACAGTATTCTTTGTGTGCTGGTTGAGATTGTATTGAATTTAGGTGGCTGGCTTACATGGGAGCATTCATGGTGGAGCGTATCCATGCCTTTTCTTGTTTTCATCATCGGCTATTTCCCGTTCTTTGCGGTCTGCTACTATGTTTATGATCTCGAAACCCCAAAAAAGCAGGCGGTTGTAACAGGATCCATTTTGGTATTTGATCTTGTTTGTGTTGCTGTCTTCGGATTATGGCTTGGGTGGTTATGATATAAGTCCACATTAAATGATGGCTTCGACTGAATGCCTCAAATCTGGCTTCTTGCGAGGCCATCAAATAATAAAATGGGGTAATTTCCTGTTTGATCTGGATTTTTCAGAAAAAAGCATTTATAAATGGGACATTAAACCTATAGATAATAGAATTTCAAAATTATATATTCCACAGATAATTAATCTAAATGATGCTTGGGGATTTTTTTGTTGTAAAGTTTTTTTACACTTTGGAAAACCTCGGAGACTTAATCAAAATAGTTTTCAACTAGCAATCAGTAATAACCTTCTAATAACCATTACCCATTATTAGCGATTTATTTCGCTTAGCCAATCAGGGCTCACGCATTATAATTAGGCACATTTATTGCTCTGCCTTTATTGATATGTTTTATTGACCAACTCAAATCGGAGATTGTTCAGAATGGCTTCAGATGAAAAAAATAAAAAACAGGACATTTTTGAAAACTGGGTAAGTGCATCAAATGAGTTCTGGGGAACATTTAACAAAATGGCAAAAAAAGGATTTAACAGCCAGACTGTGAAAGATGGCGATGCCGATCAATTCGCGGTTCGTGCAAATGAGTCCATGGAACTATCCATGAGAACCTGGAAAACATTTTTTTCCATGCTTTCAAACCCTGAAAAAATTATGGAGCTGAACACTCCATCGGACAAAATAAATGGCGAAGACTCATTTAAAAAATTCATCAGTGTTTTAGAAAAGGGCTTTGAGACTCTTACAAATACCCTGAATGAAAAAGCAGGTAAGATAGGCAATAAGATTGAAAACATGGATTTCGACAAGTTTGACCGTGAGGTATTTAATGCCTGGGCCGGTATTTATCAGGATGAAATCCGTAAAATTTACAATCTTCCCCAGGTTGGTCTTTGGAGAGAATATCAGGAAAAAGTTTCGCAAGCTATGGATAAATACAATCTGTTCAATGCTTCACTTATTGAATTCATGTATTTTCTTTATTTGCCTATGGAACGATCGCTTAAAAATTTTCAGAGGGAACTTCTGGATAAAATGGATGAAGGTCAGGTTCCTGATGATTTCAGTTCCATTTACAACGACTGCCTGAAAAAGCTTGAAAGTGACTATTCCACAATGTTCCATTCAAAGGAATACACAAATGTCATGGGCCGGGCCCTTGAAGGGCTTTGTGATTTCAGGCTGGCCAAGAACAGTATTGTGGAAGATATGCTCAAAACATCTCCAATTCCGGTTCAGTCGGATCTTGACGAACTCTACAAGGAGATACTTGTGATGAAGAAAAGAATAAGAACACTCGAAAAAGAACGCGAGGCACGAGATTTTGTCTAACCATATAGTCAAGGAGTTGGGAATGCTTGATGTAATGTCTTTAAATGATAAAGTATTATCTAATCTGGCTGCAAACTCTGAAAAAGTCCAAGCCTATCTGAAGGACGCCTGTGATATTGTCATGGGCCCCCTTGATGATAATATAGGCACTACGCCATATGAGGTAGTTTATCAGGAAGACAGGGTAAAGCTTAAGCTGTACAGATCGCCTAAACCTGAAAAATCAAAGATAAAAACGCCTCTTCTGGTGGTGTATGCACTTATAAACAGAGAGACCATGCTGGATCTCCAGCCTGGAAGAAGTGTGGTACAGAAATTTTTGAATGACGGTGTGGATGTATACATGATTGACTGGGGCTATCCGACCAGAAAAGATAAATTCCTGACAATAGATGATCATGTAAACATTTATATAGACAGCGCCGTTGATTTTATCAGAAAGGCTTCGGGCAAGGCAAAGGTTAATCTCATGGGGATATGCATGGGAGGGACTTTCTGTACGATCTATTCGGCCTTTTATCCTGAAAAAGTTAAGAATCTTGTTCTCACTGTCACACCAACTTCATTTGATAATGAAGACGGGCTTCTACACGTATGGATGAAGGATATTGACGTTGACAAGGTAGTGGATGCCTTCGGCAACATGCCCGGAGATATCATGAATTTTGGATTTCTTCTGCTAAATCCTGCCCGGCTTATGCTTGATAAATATAAGGGGTTCATGTCCAATCTAAATGACAAGGTTTTTGTAGAGAATTTTGTCAGGATGGAAAAATGGATTTTTGACAGTCCTGATGTGCCTGGCGAAACTTTCAGGCAGTTTATCAAGGATCTTTATCAGAACAATCTTCTTATTCAGAGCAAGCTGAAGGTGGGTGACAGGATTGTGGATCTTAAGAAGGTCACCATGCCGGTTCTTAACATCTTTGCCAAGTTTGACCATCTGGTTCCACCTGCCGCAAGCAACCAGATTACAAAAAAACTCGGATCAAAGGATGTAAGGGATGTATGTCTGGAAACAGGCCATATAGGCATATATGTAAGCTCAAAATATCAGAATGAATTTGTGCCAATGATAACAGGCTGGCTTAAGGACAGGGATAAAGAAGAAGTACCTTCAGCCGTGAAGAAGAAGGCCGAGTCTTCGCAGAAAAAACAGGCAGCCAAAAATGTTCAAGATAAGCAGGATATAATGGACGATGATATAGGCTCCCAGGGAGTAGCTTCCAATGAGGACTATATTGAACCGGCTGTACAGATTCAGCTCAGCGCAGGTCCTGAAACAGGCATAAAATCTTAATGTAAAACAGGAGCAATATATGATTATCGGTAAAACGATTGATGAGATGGAACTTGGTGATTTTGCAACGATGTCTAAAACTGTCTCAGAAACAGATGTCTATATGTACGCCGGAATCACCGGAGACTTCAATCCTGCGCATATTGATGCGGAATACGCAAAACAGACTTTTTTCAAGGCAAGAATAGCTCATGGCATGCTTACGGCCGGTTTTATATCTGCTCTTCTTGGTACAAAACTTCCTGGCCCCGGAACTATTTATGTCGGACAGGAATTGAAATTTCTCGCTCCTGTAATGATAGGTGATACAATTACTGCCAAAGTCGAGGTTGTGGAACTGAACAAGGAAAAAAACAGGGTTACGTTCAGAACAACATGCGAGAATCAGGAGCAGAAAATTGTCCTCGATGGTAAAGCTTTCATGATGCCGCCCAAGAAGAAATAATCCTAATCTGTATTAAGT
The DNA here is from genome assembly GCF_000426225.1 of Desulforegula conservatrix Mb1Pa. NCBI lineage: Bacteria > Pseudomonadati > Thermodesulfobacteriota > Desulfobacteria > Desulfobacterales > Desulforegulaceae > Desulforegula > Desulforegula conservatrix. The sequence goes on along the minus strand of NZ_AUEY01000094.1, from coordinate 1,942 downwards.
TGTGGTTCTATAAGAGAAGCCGGATTTATCCGGCTTTTTTTTTTGACTATTGATAAACTTGGAAGTAAGTAGATACATAGTTATTGATAACGCTTTTTATATCAGGCGTTTTGGCCATTAATCCGAATCCTGCGTTCAACGCCGGGTTAAATAAACACACTTCAAAAAGTAACCGTCAAAAAAAATTGGTTCTTGGAACTGATTTGATCGAATTTCCGAAACACAATCCAAACAGGAGTCTGAAATTGAAGAGAACAGTAATTAAAGGAACAGGCAGGTATGTTCCTCCAAGACTTGTGACCAATGATGATCTTGCCAAGATTATTGATACAACCGATGAGTGGATAGAACAGCGCACAGGCATCAAACAGAGATACTGGATTCCTGAGGAAGGAAATGTCGGCGCCTCAGATCTTGCCCTGGAAGCTACCAAGATAGCCCTTGGCAGGGCAGGGTGGAAGCCTGAAGATATTGATCTTATTATTTTTGCGACCCTAAGTCCGGATATTTATTTCCCGGGTTCCGGCTGTCTTCTTCAACATAAACTTGGTCTTGATACAACGCCTGCCCTTGACATCCGTCAGCAGTGCACCGGCTTTTTATACGGTCTTACGACAGCCGACGCATATATTAAAAGCGGATACGCCAATCGTGTTCTTGTTGTCGGCGCCGAAGTTCACAGCTCTGGTCTGGATATTACGGACAGAGGCAGGGATGTGGCAGTGCTGTTCGGAGACGGTGCGGCAGTTGTCTGCGTCGAAGGAGTTGAAACTGACGCCAATGTAGGCGTTTTGACGTCTAAGCTCCACTCCCAGGGTAAAAATGCGGATATATTGATGCTTGAAGCTCCTGCCTCAAAATATTCCGAGCGCATAACAATTGAGATGATAGAGCAGGCCCGTCATTATCCCAAAATGGAAGGCAAGGCCGTATTTAAGCTTGCCGTAAGAATACTTCCTGAGGTTGCCCAGGAGGCGCTTGCGGGTGCCGGTCTCAAAATTGAAGACATCGACATGTTTTTCCCTCATCAGGCAAACCTCAGAATAAATCAGTTTTTCCAGAAAACCATGGGGATTCCTGATGAAAAGATTTTCAACAATATTCAGAAATATGGCAATACTACGGCCGCAAGCATACCTCTTGCCCTTGATGACGCCATGGAGCAGGGTCTTATCGGCAAATCAGGGGATACTGTAATGTTTATCGGCCTTGGCGCAGGTATGACATGGGGAGCGGTTATTTACAGATTTCAATAATAACAGGCACTCAGCTGGATTTTGAAATAATAGGAAAGCATGTGTCTGGGATTTTCTGTCAATATACTCATCAATGTCATAGCTTGAATATTTGAAACGAGTCAGGCAGTTTGAACGACAAGCCTGTTGTTGCATTATTACTGGAAAACCCTTTTGAAAAAGGGTTTTCCAGACCTTTCCCAAAACTTTAATGGTTTTTTTATTACGAGTTGAGAACATATGTTTTTCAATCAAATAAATCCATAACCGAAAAGTTTTTTTGATTACCACTCTGCTTCAGCCATAGAAAGCATGGTTGATGGCATGGGCGGAGTCCTAAGAGCAACATAAATAAGCCTGTGAATTATGGACGGCAGATCATATCGACGATTGAATCTGTACTGAAATTCTGCCAGGTACCGCGGAACATGCTTGCGATTAATTGCATGATAAGTACCTTTGAGCGCATTTTTTAAGTTACCAAGTATTATATTGACCCATTTGAAGGATGGATGCTCTACAGCTGTTTTACCACCTCCAGTAACATGGGGTTCGTACTGGAAACCAGCGAACTCGATTCCCTGAAAACAGGACAGGCCGTCCGATACAACCCAGGCTTCTGACTCAAGATGATGGTTTCCCCATCGCTTAAGTTCTTCCTTTTGGAAGCCGTGTAGCTTGGAAAGTTTGATGCGGAGAGGTTTTTT
>NZ_AUEY01000093.1 GCF_000426225.1 Desulforegula conservatrix Mb1Pa | reverse complement strand
ACATATATGCTGCTGAATTAGCGCTCGAAGTAGTCAGCAGAAAATCTTCCCAAAAATACGAGCCTGCTACTCTGGCTAATATTTTGGATGATCGTGATGTCAAAGTTTGGACAGAATGATTAAAAAAGTCCTTCGCTGATGTTCTGTAACTCGTCGGGATCCGATTTTGTATATCTGAATATAACTCTTGGAGAAACATTTCCGCTCATTTCCTGGGCAACGTGTATCCCGTGTTTGTCAGCAACTCTTTTTAGAAAAGTATGCCTGAGCTTATGCGGATGAAGTTTAATTTTTTCACTGTCTGAAGAATTAACAGATGCCTGCTTGGCTATACGTGTGCAGATTCTCCTGACATCGAGGGTTGCGAGTCTGTTACCGTATATAGAGACAAACAAGGCGTCTGATTCATCTGTTCTCGATTCAAGATACTCATCAATTTTTTCCCTTGAGTCCTGGGGAACCGGGATTTTCTTCTGAACCCTTTTCCCCTTGCGTTTTACGTTATGAAAGCCCTTTGAATGATATTGTGATTTATCAAGATTACAAAGCTCTTCTTCTCTGAGGCCAGTATGAATAAGCGCATAAAAAACTGCGGCTTCAAGAAGAGGATTCTGATCCTTTCTTACACAAAAAAGTCCTCTCTGGTCACAGGCGCTCTTAAGCCTCAGAACATCTTTGTCTGAAAGTCCTGACCAATCGGGATGATCTATTATGATGTCCTTTACATTTGTAAATGGGTCGCCTGCGAGAAATGGACGTTGTTTATGCATCCATCTGCCAAAATGGCGGGTTGTGGCCATTATTCTGTTTATTGTTGAAGGGGCGTATCCGTTTTGGCCATTTATGATGATTCTTTGCAAATGTTTCTGAAATTCTCTGGATAGGGCAGGGGTCCAGTGATCAGCTATTTCTCCCCCGGTTGCCATCTTGAAAAAATCGAGAAACTTTTCAAGATCCTTGGCTTTTGCATTTTCAGTTCTGCCAGACATTCCGACCACATGGATTTCGAAATATAGTGTCATCCAGATAGAGAGAGTATTTTTTTGTTCATGTGAAAGATGATCAGAGAGAAATCTTTTTTTTTCAGATGTGCTTGACTGACTGACAGTAATATTTGAAACTATTTGGCTTATTGGCATAAATAGTCCTTTATCCTTTCAAATTTAGATCATTGCATGCTGATAACAGTATTCGAGGCCGCCTGTTCGCTATCTACTTATGATTATCAATATATTTCAAAAGACTTTCTTTGGTTACCACCCAGTTGCGCTTGAGCTTGAAGGCAGGGATGGAGCCTCGTCTTGCCAGAATATTCAGATAATCCTGAGAATATGGCGATATTTTGGAGGCTTCAGCCAGAGTAATAAAATGAGCATGTATTTCTGGAATTGCTTCCATATACAGATAGATGGTTCGCTCTAAAGCTCGCCCCACAAAAAAGATAAAATCATTAGCTTGGCCCTTCTGACCTTTTTCCAAAGTATCATAATATTTTTTTCGGTCGTTTTTTAGAATTACAGCCGGGAAATATCCATTCTTTATAAGCATTAGATTCATAAGAAGACGTGATGTCCTGCCATTTCCATCTACAAATGGATGGATCCCCACAAGATCCAAGTGAGCAAGGGAAGCCTGGATCACAGGATGTTCATCCGTCTTATTCAACCTTCTGTTTGCAAAATCACTCATGAGGTTTGGAACGAACAATGGATCCGGAGGGATATGGGTTGCGCCAGCAATCCTGACCTGGATATCCCTGTAGCGGCCGGCATATTTAGGGTCAATTTCTTTCAAGACCAGACTATGAATTTCCCTGATGTTTCTTTCTGATATTTCAGATCCTGATAATGCGAGTTCCTCAACAAAGATAATAGCCTCTCTGTGATTTACGACTTCGAGATGTTCTTTAAGGCTTTTACTGCCAATGGTCATACCGGTTTCAAGAACAATAAGGGTTTCCTTGAGCGTCAGGGTATTACCTTCGATGGCATTGGAGTTGTACGTCCATTCTACCATCAGCTGCTTTTGCAGGCGGCTTACTATTGATGGAGAAAGAGGCCTGAATGTGTCTATCAGCCTTTTGGCTTCATCTATTCTGTTTAACAGTATTTGTATGCGATCTGATTTCATAATAAAATTTCTATCCGATCATAATTGCATTCTCAAACAAGATATGATTGTTTATAGTTAATAAAAACTTATCCGATCATTTATAATTAAAGAAATCTCTTAAAATTTTTTTTGTGTCGCCTGGGGTTCATTGGTTAGTAACGATGCGATACAGGCCTTTATTCAATTGGCTCTGGCGCCAGACCTGCGCCTGAGTTAGATCCTTGCTAAATTTCTTATTCAAACAGTCAAGAAACAGGTCTAATTATGTAAAATAAGGTCAGTTAAAAAAAGACGGCGTCAAAAGATTAATATCCCTGTCAGAAACCCCATATTCCTCAAAAAGAGGCCTCCATTTTTTAATTTTTTCAGACAATTCATTTATTATAGCTTCTGCTTCACTATTTGACAGGCCAAACCTGCCCGCCTTGCTCACGGCATTTTTCAGTGTGGCATTGCGTCCGCTCTGGCCGATTGACATTGCAAGGCTGAATTCACTGCTTATTCCTGCCCGAACAGGAGTTGGAACAATGTCATAAGCTGGTGACAGGGAAAGTCTTGTATCAGAATATAAGAAGCCGTGATTTCTTGGATGATCATCTGAATTACGCACAAGAATATTGAACACCATTCTTCGGAATAATTCATTAATATCAGTGATATCAGTATATTTCCGCATTGTGTCTGCAATGGACGGATAATCCCAGAGCAGGCGGTCATTTTCGTCCCATTGCATTAAAGAAAGGGCGCTTATAAATCCTTTCCTTATCCAGCCATCATGATGATTAATTCTGTCAAAACGCCTGATTAGAAATACATTTCTACTGGCAACGGTTACAATCCTTATTTCAGGAATTTTTATTCCACAGACAGCAGCAAGGCTCATTGTAGCGTATTCAATGCGTGGGATATCAAGAAAATCATTTTTTGACGGAAATTTTGCAATCCATAGAGCATCATCAAACTCTACTGTGCATTTTGGGCGCGCCCCTCCCATACTGCTTCCCTGGCGGAGAATTTGAAGAAGTGCGGCATCGGCTTCCTCACCTTTTTCAATTTTGTCCGAAGCTGCAAGAATATCTCCGAGTTTGTTAAAATGAGGCGGAGCAAGATCAGGCTCAGGATCATCAGGAAAAACACGAAAATCAAGATTGCCTACTCTTGTGGCATTTGACGCCAGTAGAAAATCCATTTCTGACATTGCTTCCGGAGCTACTCGTGCTTCTGCGGCAATGACCAGTCTTCCCCAGTAATCCGGAGCTGCGTCTCTGAATGCGCCATAAAGCCCTCCGTTTTTATCAGCCTCTTTTGGCTGAGGACCTAAGGCAAGAGCTATAGGATCGACAGGTATTGCATTAGGTCGTTCAAGATATCTCCGGCCATAGGCAAATTCTCCGATTCCGGCCTCTTCATGGTGTGTAAAGATTCCTGCCGGTACTGCCTTGGGTTCACCTGGAAGATATATGAAAACAACCACTTTTCTTTCACTCATAATCAGAAATCCAGATCATCCTTATTTTTTTGTTTTCTTATCCTTTCGGGCAGCCTTTGCTGTTCCAGAAATATTCCTGTTTTATCTTTTTCAGGAACAGCAATTTCCAGAAGATTTTTTTCAAGCCCAAGAACCCATAAAGCAGAGGCAAATACAGCCAGTGAAACTCCTGGGTCTCCTTTTTCAAGACGTGAGAGTGTCTTACGTGTGACAAACATGCGTGAGGCCATGTCTTCCATGGTTATCATACGTCTTTTTCTGGCAATTCTTATGCGCTCGCCAATTTGCGAAAGGTATTTTTCTATTTCTACAGGCAATTCATGTATTTGGGTCATATGCTATCCTGAATATAATTTTATGTATCTTATATTATCCTTATTTTAATAAAAATCAAGATAGGGATAAGTTTAACTCAGAAAAGCAGAAACACTACACGCTTTTTCGCGCCGCATTTTTTTATTTGATTTTATATAATCCTGAATTATAATCTAGACGGTCTAACTTAATATAAAAAAAGGTGTATTATGGAACACTGGCAGCTTCAAACAGCAAAAAATAGATTTAGTGAAGTTGTAGAAAAAGCTCTACACTTAGGCCCTCAAGTTGTTACACGACACGGGATAGAAACAGTTGTTGTTCTTTCTATAGAAGAATACAGAAAGCTTACTCGCCCCAAAAATTCTCTTGTCGATTTTTTCAAAACTTCTCCACTAAAGGATATAAATCTTGATCTTGAAAGAGATAAAGACACAGGAAGGGATCTTGAACTTTGAATTATATTCTCGATACTTGCGTAATTTCAGAATTGGTTAAACCTTTACCCAATGAAAACGTTCTTGAATGGATAGAAAAGCAAAGTGAAGATAATCTTTATTTAAGCGTCATAACGATAGGTGAAATTCAAAAAGGCATTTCAAAACTTCCTGAAAGCAATAAAAAAACAAATTTACAAACATGGCTTGACAACGACCTGAAATTTCGTTTTGAAAGCCGTATTTTGCCCATAGACGAAAAAATAGCCAAAGAATGGGGAAAAATTCAGGGTATATCAGAAAAAGCTGGAAGTAAACTCCCTGTAATAGACAGCATGATAGCCGCTACAGGCCTTTTTCATAAAATGACAATTGTGACAAGAAACATAGATGACATGCAAATATCTGGATTAGAAATTTTTAATCCCTGGAATTTTTAATAGGCATATATGAACAAACTCTAACTTATCGAAGCTTTAAAAATCGAAGCGGGAATATCAAAAACTGAATCTGCTGCAATCGTACATCTTTTCTTTGATGAAATGAAACAAGCTCTTGCAAAAGATGACAGGGTTGAAATTCGCGGCCTGTTTTCTTTTTATGTAAAAACCTATGAAAGCTACACCGGCAGAAATCCCAAAACAGGCGAGCAAGTAACCATAGAACCCAAAAAACTCCCATTTTTTAAAGCTGGCAAGGAACTGAAAGACCGTATCAACTCAAAGAAAAAATAATATTTTTCCCCCACTGGCCTTGGCCCTTATCTCTTAAACTAATGCCACAAGCATGACAGTAAATTGCGAAGCTATGTTTTTTAAAAAATCTTCGGATGTTCGTCCATATGATTTTATTTTACATAATAGACGATGAATATGATCTTTCAAGAAAATCTCACTATAAAAACTTATAGATCACAGCCTCACCGACTTTTTTAGGCCAGCGGGGAAGAATATGGCCTTATATATATAAGGTGTAACTGACGAGTTTTTTGATTCTGTGATCTATAAGGAACATTAACGAGCACAGTTCTCTATAATAAAGCTTGCTTACTCATCTACCTTATTTCAGCATGCTTTTTTCAGTCATAAGTTTTGTATTGTCATGAATTTTGAAAAGAACGATGAGAAGCTCGCATGCTATTCTTGATCCGATGGCGCCGCATATTGTCACAAATATTCCAGTCAGTAATCTTCCCGGTCCACCTACACCCATGAAAATCATTGAGTTGCTTGCTGCAAATCCGGAAAAAATGGAGCCTATAAGCATTAGCCAGTAAACAATTGTTATGATGCTTGGGGTCAGCATTTTATTAAAAGAAAAAATTGTATTCATTTTGAATTTGGAGTCCCTTTTATTTGGCTGGCGCCCGGCCCTTGCCGCGCGCCTTGAGTTTTTAATTACTGGTTGTTTTTCTGATAATCATGATAGGCATTGTGTCTTGTTTCGTATGATGCCCAGGTTTCATTCTGCATCTGAGGGGTCAGTGAATATCCCCTGCTCGCCTGATCCTGACCGGCATATACAGATCCCTGCCAGGTGAAGTTGCCAGATGAAGGGTCTTTGTACTTTGGATCGTTGAAATCAAACATATTTTTTTCCTTTATTTATGTGGTTGTTAATTATGCTCTCTTTGATTTTTATATGGGGCTTTTTCAGGCCTGTTTTTTTGTTTTTGCGTAGGCCTTATTATTTTTTAGTTCCCTTGAAAAATCATTGAGAAGCACTTCTCATAGGGTTATGTGAGATATTTTAGGCAGATCTGAGTGTTTTTGCGTATGAAAGGAATATTTTGCAGGATCAGTTTTTTAGTGCTTCTGATTTAGTTTTATCTGGAGCAATCTGTTGTTGATTTAAGATTATAGAGGCTGGTTATTGATAACGAAGAAGCTTTAATGTCTGTTTTTTATGAAGGTTGCCAGTGATTTGGCTGTCAGAACCATCATAACCAGCGGTATGATAAGGCATACCCCGGTTATGATGTCTTATTTTTCATGATGTTATTGTTTTCTTCCAAACAGCCTGGAAAAGAAGGATCTGTTTGTTTCTTTTCTGAAGAATTCAGCGGGAAGACCCTCGTTCCATACACCTGAGAGAGTGAACTGCGCCCAGCTGCTGAATTCAAGGATATCTTGCGTAAAACCGCCATGATCTACATAATTGAACAGGCGTTTTTCAAGGGTTAAAGCTTCTGATTCTGACCTATTTTTTTGATTTCCTGGAAGTGATTCAAGACCTCGACAATATGATTCTTTTTTGCCAGCCATATTAAGCATGGACTTAACTCCGCCGTCGTTCAGTATTTCATTAGCCTTTGCCCTGTGGTCTTTTTCGTTTGAAGGGTTTTTCATCCATATCTGCGCCTCCTGCATGGCTTTAGCGTAATCCATGCCTGATTTGAGATTTGCGTAGAATCTTGAAGAAAACACCATGGCAATAAAATCATTGGTGTTCCATAATGTTCCAGCCACTGCCCTTGCACCTTTTATGAGAAAAACTGAGGACAGCGTATTGAACTCGTCTGTATGTCCTGGACGTATGAGAGATGACTGGCAGGAAGATAGGTAGACAAGCCATGCCCATGTGAAGTCACAGTTTTTTTCTATATCTTCTCTTGGGATTATACTGTCTTTTCCTGTGTGTATGCCTATTGTAGAAGAATGTCCTGAATAATGAAGAACCCTGCTTCTTGCCTTTTCAAAGCTGTCTGTTGAGACTATGCGCTCAATTTTGCCCTTCCTGCCTGACCCTGAAAAGAAGCTGGTGAGATATTCGGCTTCCGGCCTTGCCATTACCGGATCATAAGCATTCCCCGGAAACATGGCTGTAAAATCCCATGTTTCTGCTGATTCATTTTTTTCTCTGTCAGGTTTTTTATCGTATGACAGGCATCTTTTGAGTATTGAAAGACTTGGCGCATAGCTTGTGACGAATCTGTCAAGCACATGCCCTTTCCCCATTTTCATTGCTCCAAGTGGAAGGATATGAAGAATGCCGTATGGTATGAAAATGAGGTTTTTAACAGAATCAGGCACGAGAGTTGTAATCTTTGGAACAGCAACAGACGCGAAGCTGTCAAGCATGGTCATGATTTTTTCTATCCGCTTTTTTTCATCGTTCTGACTCATGCTTAAGGATTCGAGGAATATATCGGACTCTATTATTTCTGTCCTGACCTCTCTTGCATGGATGAAAAACACGCAGACGCTTTTTCCTCCAAGCGGAAAGAATGAAATGGCAGCTATCTCCGGAGGCATTTTCTCGAATATGGTCGCACGGAGATCCCGCATCGCCTCTGAGCTGTCTTTCTCCTCAAGTGCCTTTGTGAAGTAAACCCTTGCTCCAGGCTGTTTCTTCTGGATATACATGCTTCTTACGTGGTCAGATATGATAAGCGCCACGGCAGGCTCGTTTCTCTCAAGATGCTCCTTGACAGCAAGCCTCCATGTCTCAAGATGCGGAGCAAGTTCTTTTGCCACATCATTTTCAGTGCAATCTTCTGGCAGCCCATCAATGCAGTCGAGGCATCTGTTGATGGCCTTGTGAAGAAACTCGAGTCCCTTTCCTTTTAGAGATGTATCATCAAGCAATATTTTGCCCATGCTATGATATGCAGAGGCAGCAAGCTTATTATCCTTGAGCTGTTCCAATTTTTTGACCGGGTCGTCGAGGAGGGCTGACACTTCTAAGATTGAACCGATCTTAGCCCTTAGCATAGCTTTTGCCTGCATGGCTCTGCACTTCATCTCATTTACAATATTTGTTATGCCTTCTGTTGCGCGCTGATCGGCTGCTGATCCATAAAGTTCATAGGCTTTTTTGTAAGCGAGCCTGGATTCTTCGGGCTTGTCGAGATTGAAATAGCTTAAGCCTTTATAAAAATGACAATCAGCCTTATTTTTATCATCTGAATAAAATTCAGCCCCTATATCGAATGAGGCTATAGCCTCTTCATAACGTTGAAGTCCACAGAGTGCACTTCCTTTGTTGAAAAAACACACTGCTTTATCATAATTATCTGAATAAATGTGAGCAGCAATATCATGTGAATTAATTGCATCTTCATAGCGTTGAAGTTCATGAAGCGCCCGGCCTTTGTTGAATAAAAAATCTGCCTTATAATCACCATCTAAATCAATGTCAGCGCCAATATCGAATGAAGCTATTGCCTCTTCATAGCATTGCAGCTCATAAAGGGCCCTGCCTTTATTGAAAAAGCAGCGTGCTTTGTGGTCGTTTTCTAAACAAAAGCCAGCTGCAATATCGAATGAAGCTATTGCCTCGTTATAACGTTGAAGTTCAAAAAGAGAATAACCTTTGTTGAAAAAACAAAGAGCCTTAGAATCATCATCTATATCAATATCAGCAGTGCTATCATATAAATCAATTGTCTCTGCATAGCGTTGGAGTTCTGCAAGGGCTGCGCCTTTACATAAATAGCATTTTGCCTTGTCATCATCATTTGAGAAAAACCCTGCCGCAATATCATATGAAGTGATTGCTTCTTCATAAAATTGAAGTTCTTCAAAGGTTAACCCTTTTTTGTAATGGCATACAGCCCTATCCTCAGAGTCAATATACAGTTCAGCTGCAATATCATATGAAGTTATCGCTTCTTCATGGCATCCGAGAATTTCCAAACAATGACCTTTATTGTAATTGCATTCTCCAAGTTCATTCTTGTTCCCCGTCTTCTCAAACAATTCTCCTGCCCTGGTGTAAAGAGCAATCGCATCTTCAAATCTTTCCTTATCGGCAAGGCTCTCTGCTTCATCAAAAAGCTTCCTTGCAGCTTCTTCAAAATCTTCATGGCTATCCATGTTCTCAAATACCCTTATATAAATCAAAATGAAGTATCAAAATGAAATCCATGACTATCCAGTAAACCGCACAATTTCTATTGCCGGACTAAAACCGAGCATCAATTTTTTAATATTTTTTAATCGCACAGAATATTTACCAACAGATTCAATTTTAGAAATGCACGACAACTCATATCATATGTTCAGTTGATGATTACAACACAACTTTCAAGAAAAAACCCTTAAGACACCCCGAGTTTTATAAAATTTTCAATCTACACAAAAAAGCAACCTGATTATCTCTTTTTAGCCACATATCCTTCCCTGAATAACAATTTATTCATTCTTTGCAGAAATAGAATTATTAAAAACAGGAGAGAAATCATGAATGAAATGGTTTTAAAGCAGGTTTCTGAGGATGAGGCAAAAGAGATCCTTACTTCATATATCCCGAATCTTATAAGTACAATGAATGATAAATGCGATACAGTTGTCAGGTCTATGAATCTGCCTTTTTATAATGATTTCAAACTTTATGAAATTATATATCTCAAACCTGAGTATTCATCTCTTTATTATTTTATGGCAAGGCCTGGGGATAGCGTACTTATGGACTACACGTCCGAATCTTTTGATAAAGTCAATGCTCTTGCATCCATGAAACTTGACAGAGATACCGCAGTCTCATACCTCAAATTTTTCTTCAGATTTGTCCGTGATGATATTGGGCGTATACATATAATAGAAAACTATGACGACCTGCCAGGAATTAAAGATCAAGACTCTATAGAACCGGAATTTATTGATCAGGAGTTCTTAAAACCAAGAATTAGAACATTTGATACCAACGGCCTGCTTGAAATTGCCTGCTATGCATTCTCTGAAAACAAGCTTATGGCTATTAACATAATGCTTGCTACAGTAGATGGTATTTTCACCGTACCAGGGAAGCACGAGCCTGTTAAAGCCCAGGCAGGATCAATCTTAATGGGAAAATATTACCAGATAGCAACCTTTACTGAAAAAGGGCTTCATTTTTCTAAAAACAATATCTCCAATGATTTCAACAATGAAGATTCCTTCGATAAATTTGATTGCAGCCCCAAATTTGGCTTATATGAAAAAACACCTCTTGTGGATATACTGGATTACCGAATTCCATGCCCAGAAGACTTGTCTCGCCTTATAGATAAGAATCATGGGTTAATAGATTCTTTAGGTTCTGTAAGTCCTGTCTTGGTTCAAATAGCAGATCTACCATTTTACAGAGATTATAAACTTTGCACATCAACAGATCTTGGTGCCCAGAAACCTAACGTCAGAATAGCACTTTTTGGCCCAGATGGATTGATACCGTTGAATTACACAAATGCAATGATATACGAGATAAACGAGAGAGCTCCTTTAATTTTGAGTAAAAAGACTCTGCCCGTCTACCTTAAATTCTTCTTCTTTGCTGTCCGTGGTCTCCATGGAAGATTTATCTTTGTTGAAAAAGAGGAAGATATGCCATGGACTGAAGAGGCAGACACAATTCAAAAAGAGATGGTGGCCAGGGAACTGATGCCGATAGATATTAAAGATATTGGAGCAGATGGGTTTATAACTGCCACGGCTACACTTCTTTTTAAAAATGCACTATTCAGGACAGATATAAAAATTGCTCCTTCGAGAATGATCGTCAATGATGAAGAGTCAGGCCTTACAGAAACGTTCGGCCTTGGGCAGGTTATGCTCGTTAATGAAAATCTTCTCATTGAAGATCTTGATGTTTTTGTTGATGATAGCCTCTCTTATAAAAGAGAAGAAGAATACTGCTAAATGGAGATTAAGGAAATGGTGGATGGTAAAAGGCATCAGGTACAGTACGATCAGAATATAGCGGGGTTTTTTCATGATTTTAACATTCACACAGGACGACCAGAACTGTTTGCTGGGTACATAACTGGGCACTGCTTAAAGGATAAAGAAGTATCTTCCGGTGAGACGTATGGCATAGCCGCAGATTTTGGATGCGGAACAGGCTGGCTTTCAACAAGGCTTGCTTTTGACGGCTTTGAAAAAGTATACGGAATAGACACCTCCCCATCTATGATCAACCAGGCAATGGACAAAACCCCTTCATACCTGCTCAAAACCGGCAGAGTTTGTTATCATGTTGAAATACCATTGGATATACTTGGGAGGTGTGATCTTGCCACAGCGGTTCACCTGCACTACCATTTCAATACAAAGGAAAAATTAAGGGACGATTTCTTCGGAGTTTTGGCTTCTCTTATTTCAAAGAATGGAGAAGTGATAATGATAGGTTGTCCTTCAAAAAATATCAGAAACACGCCTGATCATTTTTATTCCTGTATACATATGGATGATATTCCTGAAAAAATAGCCTGCCAGACGTTATCAATAAATGATTACGCAGACCAACAAGGATATGTTCCTATATCATGCTTGCCTGACTTCAGGGTTGAAGACGGAACACAACTTAAGGTTGTTTTTAGCATACAGGATTTAAGTGGCAATGTCAGAAAGGCTTATCTTACAGATACTCACTGGAATGATGATATGCTTGAATCTGTTGCACGAGAAGCGGGTTTATCCCTTATAAGAAGACAGGAACTTTCATGGAGAAATCATCCAGGCTCATATATGGCCATGCATTTCAGGAAATTATAGCGCATTAAAAAAACATATACGATTTAAGGCCGGACTTTCATTTGTAGTTCGGCTTTTTTATTTTGATTTGCTTGGGCAGGTTAAAAATAGAGCGTCTACGCATAATAAAAGTCCTCATACTTTTTTTAAGTACATATAGCTTATGTAAGATTTAACATTTTATTACCAACTAAAACAAAAGGAGACAAAAAACGATGAAGAAAAGAAAAGGATCTGCCATTAGCAAAGCATTATCAATTATGGCAAGCTTAGCCTGCATTTTTTCAGCAAGTGCTGCATCGGTGTATGCTGGAGCAGGTGAAATTCCATATGGCGTAAGAAACATCTCATTCGATACATCAGGGAAGATGTATGTCGCCGGAGATTTCAAGGTTAACGGCGATCAGCCATGAAAGAACGTCGCCATATGGGACGGATCAAAATGGTCATCACCAGGAGGAGGGGTAGATGGTTTCGTTTATGATATTAAAGTCGCCCCGAACGGCACTTTTTACGTAAATTTTGCATCTCCAGGCAGTGATAGTAAAAGTCTCGCTAAATGGGATGGCAAATCCTGGACGGTTATCGGTTATGGAGCCAGTTTAGGAGTAAGTCCAGACAATGTTTTTTATGCTGAACTGGAAAGTTCGGACAAAAAAATCAAGGAGAGGCATTTTGCAAAATGGGATGGAGAGAAGTGGATAACACTATATAAGCTTGCTGAGAGCGAAAATATTGGCGCGCTTGATTTTTCAAAAGATAACGGCATCTATTCAAAAAACTACAAATTAAATGGATCATCCACAGAGTCATCACTTGTCAAATGGAATGGAGGAAAATGGTCGGTTCTGACAGCAGGAGAGTTTGTAGCGCTTGCCTCTAAAAATGAAAGCTTCAGGCATGGAGGTGGCTGGTATTTGATCAGCTCGTGGGATGGTACAAAATGGATGTCAGGAGCCGCTAAAAAGGAGTCTATTAGCGGACTGGATGCTTTTACTTATGCCCCAGGCGGAAAAATATTCGGAGTCCTTGTTAGATATTGTTTTGAAGAGGATACTTCACGCAGAAACAATATAAGGAAATGGAACGGTAAGGGTTGGGAAGATATAAAATCCAAAGCCGATGGATTTGTGAATGTTCTGGCAATTCACCCGGATGGCAGTCTTTATGCTGGCGGAGAGTTTGGTAAGATTGAAGGTGTAGAATCAGTATATATAGCAAAATGGGACGGCACTAAATGGATAAAGGTTGGTACAGGTAAAGATCTGTCAATTTAGATCCAGCAAGGAATAGTTAAATGAAAAGCCTCCTGCTCAAATGTTTTTTAAAAACACCTGTCCTGCTTATTGTTGTTACATTTCTGATAACTGGCTGCGGCGTAAGAGTAATGGTTCCTGTGATGAGGCCGGCGGAAATCAATCTGAATGGTAAGCAGCGGCTGGCAATGGGTTTCTTTGAAGGAAACATTGGCCGTAGAGCCTCTGATCTTATTGAGTCAAGACTGTCTGCCGCCGGATACTTTGAGCTGATAAACAGCCCTGTCACCGACCACCGGCAAAGCCGGTGGCATGGAATTCTGAACCGCTCAAAGCGGTAAAAAATGGGGATCACCTAAAGGTGATTAATCAAACAGTCTTAACTGTTCAATTCTGCGGTCCTCATATTCTTGTTTTCTAATATACTCTCGAACCGCCAGCTCATCTTTGCCAACTGTCGAGACATAATAGCCTCTTGCCCAAAAATTCTGACCAGTAAAATTCTTTTTCCGGCCACCATAATTCCTTGCAATGCTTATTGCACTCTTCCC
>NZ_AUEY01000092.1 GCF_000426225.1 Desulforegula conservatrix Mb1Pa | reverse complement strand
TGGGTTGATTACTGCAAGAAGGAAGAAGGTATCGAAACTCTTTCTGACGAACATTGGCAGGTAATTAACGTTCTTCAGGACTACTACAAGAAGAACGGCATTGCACCAATGGTTCGCGTTCTTTCAAAACTCACAGGTTTCAAGCTTAAGCACATCTATGAACTGTTCCCGTCAGGACCAGGAAAGGGAGCTTGCAAAATGGCCGGACTTCCAAAACCGACAGGTTGCGTATAGTTAAGAAAATCTGTTCATGAAAGCTCGGATTTAAATTAAAAGAGGGATATTTTTCTATAAACGGAAAATATCCTTTTTTATTCGGGAGAGCTGCAACCAAGTTCCTTCACTTGGCTAACAAAACATATTATAGGAGAAAGGTCTTCCATGAAAAAAATGATTATCCTGTCCGCGCTGTCAGCCTTATGCTTATTAATTTTTCAAGCCCCGTCGTATGCAAAGTCTAATGATCTTGTTATTTTGTTTTCAGGTGACACAGCCGGATCCATTGAGCCATGTGGTTGCAGCCCTAGAAAGGGCGGTATATCAAGAAGGGCGGCATTTATTGAAAAAATCCGCAAGGAAAACGAAAACGTTCTGGTTCTTGATTGCGGTGACATGTTTCTTAAAAATAAAAACCCGGGCGAGCTAAGGGCCAAAACCATAGCAACGGCAATGGGTATAATGAAATACGACGCCGTCAATATCGGTGATTATGATCTTGGGTTTGGCAAACAGTTTTTCACTGGGATTGCGAAAAAGAATTCACTGCCCTTTGTATCAGCCAATATAAGCTTACCTGAAGAAAAAAGCAAAAATGAAGGCAATATCATCCAACCATATAAAATCATTAATTTAAACGGATTAAAAGTTGGCATTACAGGCATCACTCCTTCCATATATTTTACTGATGAAGCAATCAATAAAGAAGTTTCAATTAATAGAGACATGAATGGAGCATTGCAGAAAGCCCTTTCCGAAATGAACAAGAAAGCAGATTTTTCAATTCTGCTTTCCCATCTGGGAGACGACGCGACAAAAAACTATCTGGAAATGAATGATCTGGAAAAAGTTTTTGTAGCAATAGCAGGGCATGGACGGCATTTGAGCTTCGAGCCCAGACTTATCAAAAATACTTATATGGTGCAAAACAGCATGTCCGGCGAAAGTATCGGAATGTTAAAAATACATTTGAATGAAAAAAATATCCCCGAATCTTGTACACTTGAAAATATTACACTTGCCCTTGAAATGCCTGAAGATCCTCAAATAGCAAAGCTGATAAAAGAGTTTGATACAGAAGCCATCAAAATTGAAGAATCTGAAAGAAATGCCAAGGTAAAAGCAGAGGAAGAAGATGCAAGGAAAAAAGTCTTAAAGCTATCCCCGGACGCATTTATGGAAAAAATGAAAAAAAGCAAGGACGGCACTGTTCCTATGGAATAAAACCGATAGATGCTCAATCCGTATTCAATAACACGGGCATGGTAATGGATGAATGATTCTTAAATACATATTTGAATGCCAGTGGCCATTTTTAGAAAGACAAACACTTAAATTATCCGGGTTATTCATTTTTTTCAAAGAGTCATGAGCTATAAAGGCATATATTGTTTGCATTCAGAAATAAATAGTGTAAGAGTTCTTGGATTCATTCCTGAAGCACCCTGGTGCCAAGGTTTTTAACAACTATCCGATATCAGGAAACAAAATGTTAACTGTTACACCAGCTGCCACAAAACAGATAAAAATTTTTCTTGAAAACAGGGACGCGGCTCCTGTAAGAATTTTTCTCCATTCCGGAGGATGTGGTGGCCCACAGATAGCTATGGCTTTTGATGAACTCAGCGAAGGCGACGAGGTCATAAAAATAGAAGATATAACCTATATAATTGAAAAAGAGTTTTTTGCTGCTGCTCAGCCAATATCCGTTGAATTCACAGAAGCGGACGGTTTTTCTGTGAACTCGCCCATGAAGTTTGAAAGTGGCGGATGCTCTGGCTGCAGCTGCGGAAGCTCATGCGGCAGCAACTAAAAAGGAGAGATCATGGCAACAAATGTAGATTTTCAGGGCAAGACGTTCGTAGTTGATGAGGATGGTTTCCTCGAAGATTTCAATACCTACACTGCAGAGTGGGTTGATTACTGCAAAAAGGAAGAAGGTATCGAAACTCTTTCTGACGAACATTGGCAGGTAATTAACGTTCTTCAGGATTACTACAAGAAGAACGGCATTGCACCAATGGTTCGCGTTCTTTCAAAACTCACAGGTTTCAAGCTTAAGCACATCTATGAACTGTTCCCTTCAGGACCAGGAAAAGGAGCTTGCAAAATGGCTGGTCTCCCAAAACCAACCGGTTGCGTATAGCCAGATTGTTTTAGTTGAATCTGTTTGAATATCAGATTTTAAAAAGCCCTGCTGTAAAGGCAGGGCTTTTTTTATTTATCAATCCTGACAGTCCTATTACCGTCATTCCGGCGCAGGCCGGAAACCTGAAGTATCTGATGGACTCGCAAAAAAAACTAAAAAGGACTTGATTGATCCTGCATCCAATCTTTTCAGTTACCCATAACACCTTTACATCTCATTAGAGATTTAATCGCTTTATGGAAAATAGCATTCTATTATTCCAAATATCTCAACCCTCTTCTGTCTAATAATACGACAATAAATAACCATATGGCGACAAAACAACGTGACAAATCTATTCGCAACGTTTTTCCGAATATGCCCATAGCCTATACAGACTTATAAAAGCGGGCTTTAGTATGGCTTTTTATGATTAAAAAGTATAAATTGCTTCATTCACTTTAATCCGGCATGCGTATTGCTAAGTTTATTATTGTCTGTAAACAAAACACCGTTTGCATAAAACAACCTCAATCTCCTTCCTGGATTTTGATTTTTTTTACAGACGATAAAACCGGCGTCGAGCATCAGTCTTATTCACATAAAAAACCGGGCTAATTAAGCAACTAAATCGGTTTCCAATCCAAGGAAAAATCAGGCCTGACTATACAGGCCTGTCCAAATCATTCGGATGATAACAATTTGATTGAAACTTAAACAAACCAGAATTCAAGAGAGGAGTATTACATGGCCAGAAATAAATTTACGTCTTTCACAAAATCGTTCCTGTTATCCACCCTTATCCTTGCTACAACGTGGACAGCCTCAATGGCTGGTGACACAAGGGGATATATTCCTGCACCGGCTGATACGGTTGGCGTTCTTTTTTATTACTGGCACACTTCGGGTTTTGAAAAATACAAAGATGGCGACAAGGTTGCTGACGACTTCAATCTTTCAGCAAATACCCAGATATTCAGGCCCGTCTATTACACTACCCTTGCTTCCATGCCTGCGACAATCCAGGCCCTAATACCATTTGGAGACATAACAGTTGACGGTACCAGCGTAGGCAACAAATCGTTTTCTTCGTCAGGACTCGCAGACCCCACAATCCTTGCAGGCATATGGCCCATCAGTAATCCGGAGACAAAAACATGGCTTGGTATAACTGAATGGTTCAAGATGCCGCTGGGTGAGTATGACAATAAAAGAGTCCTCAATATGGGGGCAAATCAATGGGCTTTCAAATCAGAGATTGGATTCGTTAAAGGCTGGGGTGATTTCTATCTTGAGCTTTCACCTTATATTGAATTCTATACTGACAACAGTGATTCAGGAGCTGCCAGTGCGACTCTTGAAAAAGATCCGACATTCGCAATGGAAACCCATCTTAGCTATGACATAAGCAAAACCGTGCTTGTTTCACTCGACCACTATTACAAAAAAGGCGGGGAAACCACAGTGGCAGATGTCGCAATGGATGATGAGGCTGAAACCCACTCTCTTCAGTTTACACTTGGAGTTACACCGGCGCCAAAACAAAGACTTCTTCTCCAGTACCTCGAAGACTTGAGCGTGGAAAACGGCTCAAAAACAAGCCGTTTCGGAGCAAGATATACTTACATTTTTTAACAGATTCCCTCTCCTTCTGTTAAAAAACAATAAGGAAGTGCACCGGGTTGTTTTCCGCTCACCGGCGCACTTCCTGAAACAACCCAAAATTATTTTCGTGGCTATGCTCTATTTTCAGTCTTATTTTTAGGAACGAAAAAATTGGCGTTTCCAAGCTATGCTTGCATAATTTATTCGCTAAAACACATAAGCATAAAGTTTTTGCGGAGCTTTTTTAAAAAGCGACTCGCCGAAGGCTCTCGCAAACGAAAATAAAACAGAACCAAAATCATTTTAAATCATCTCTTTTTATCTGGAAATAATGAAAGAATTTCTTTCTCGCTTGCCCCGCAAACGCCATTTTCAGTGATAAAGCCGGTAACAAGTCTTGCAGGCGTTACGTCAAAGGCATAATCTGCGGCAGGACTGTTCTCGGGCGGAACAAGGACACTAATTATCCTTCCGTCATTAAATCCCTGCACATATCTGATTTCATCGGGATTACGTTCTTCTATAGGAATATCTTTCAATCCGTCTGTGATTGTCCAGTCAAAGGTCGAAGAAGGAAGAGCGACATAAAATGGAATTCCGTTATCCTTTGCTGCCAGAGCCTTGAGGTAGGTTCCTATCTTGTTTGCCACGTCTCCTGCACGGGTTGTTCTGTCAGTGCCTACAATGACCATATCGACCATTCCATGCTGCATGAGATGGCCGCCGGTATTATCTGCTATCACAGTATGCTTTACTCCGTGCTTACCAAGCTCCCACGCTGTCAGCCTTGAGCCTTGATTTAAAGGACGAGTCTCATCCACCCAGACATGCACATCGATTCCAGCGTCAAATGCAGCGTAGACAGGAGCTGTTGCCGTACCGTGGGCAATGCATGCAAGCCAGCCTGCGTTGCAGTGGGTGAGGATATTTACTGTCTTTCCTTTTTTTGCCTCTGAAATCTTTTTAATGATATCCAGTCCGTTAACGCCTATTTTTCGGCAGTTTTCTGATTCATAATCATCAACCCAGAGAGCTTTCTCCTTTGCAATTCTTAGCTGGGAAGCAGGATCTTTTTCCTCAAGAACTGCTTCAAGACACATATCAACAGCCCATGCGAGATTGACGGCCGTAGGCCTTGCGTTTTTTACCCTGAGGCATTCTGACTTTATATATTCTTCCCTGTTTTCAGAAACAGGAGCAGAAAAGACAGCGATATAAACTCCCCATGCGCCACTGAGACCAATCAAAGGAGCGCCCCTGACAACCATTGTCTTTAGGGCGTGGATTACATCGTCTACGGTTTTAAGTTCAAGAACGGTAAACTCATGGGGCAACCGCCTCTGATCAATGGCGCAGACAATGCCGTCTTCCTTGAACCAGATAGGTTTCTGATTTTTTTCTTTCATATCTTCAAGTCCTGTTTTTATTCAAATAAGTGAATTATTTCAAATCAAGTGACACTGTTTTTCATAATATCATTCCATTTGCAAGTTCAATAAAAACAGGTTTTTGTATGCCTCGCACATTAAAAAATATTTGACCAAAGTCACAATCATACCGCAGCAATAATTCTCTCAAGAACATCTTCCATGATAGTATTCAGTTTTTGAAATTTTGATGAATCTGCTGCAACCTCTTTTTCAGACTGAATATATCTGCCACCAGCTTTTATTTCATCGCCGCAGTTCATGATAAGATCCTGGGCAGAAGATGGTGTTGTTTCAAGATGGAATTGCAGACCAAAAACCCTGTCCTGATAATCAAAGGCCTGATTTACACATCCTTCGCTTGAACAGACAAGCTCGCTTCCGGATGGAATAGCAAAGGTATCGCCGTGCCAGTGAAAGGCTTCTGGAGAATCATCAAACAGGCCTTTAAGCAGGCCATTATATTTTTTTTCAGTATTTAATCTGAACCAGCCTATTTCCTTTTCAGGATTTTGAGTAACTTTTGCGCCAAGAACATCGGCAATAAGCTGCGCCCCAAGACAGATTCCGATTATTTTAACGCCATCTTTTATTGCTTTTCCGATGAAACCCTTTTCAGGGGCAAGCCAAGGGTAAACATCAGTATCATAAACACCCATGGGACCGCCCATGATCACAAGAAGATCGATCCCATCAGTTTCAGGGAAAGATGCATCTTCATATGTTTTTGTTACTGAAACGCTGAACCCTTTTGTTGTTGCCCATGCCCCGATATGCCCCAATCCCTCGAAAGGCACATGCTGAACCCAGTGAAGCCTCATTGCGCACCCCGCATATTTAATTTTAAGTAACAATTTTAACAAATATTGATTTGTAGTCACAAAACCGTCATACACAATTATTTCTGTATGTTAAGACCACACATTCAACAAAATATCATTATAAATCAACAAAGACCATACTTCTTGGGTATCATATAATTTTTACGAGCTTGTTTTACATTCTCTTGTTTTTGCCTTGCTTACGTGGATGGCCTTCATATAAAGTATGGCAGGTAAGAAAATGTACCGATTTCCCATACAAGCAGTAACGGCAAAACCTTGCGTTAGCTCTAAACCCAAACCAAAATATTTCTACAACCTTGGCTCTGATTTTAATCTAAAAATTTCATTCAGAAACTGAACAAGCATTGTTTAAATTCATGAAATAAAGAGGAGGCATTTATGTTTTTTTTTGATTTTATTTTATCGATTAACTGGGAGTATGCGGCCCTGGCAGTTTGTTTTGCCATTCTGCTGTATGCGTCTGTGGTCGTGGTGGGAGGTAATGAAATCGCCCTGATCGAGCGCCGGTGGTTTGGCCGGAAAATGCCCCAGGGCAGGGTTGTTGCGCTTGGCAATGAAGTAGGTATTCAGGCTAGGACGCTCGGCCCTGGTCTGCATTTCCTGATACCGTTTATCTACAAGGCGAAAAAAAGCGTTTTTACAGAAATTCTGGAAAATGAAATCGGACTGATCGAATCAGTGGACGGGTCATCCATTCCTGCGGGAAATATCTTTGCCGCTGTTGTGGCAGGCCATAATTCCTATCAGGACGGCGAGGCATTCATAAAAAATGGCGGACAGAAAGGGCCTCAGATCGAGGTGCTGCCTCCGGGTAAATACCGTATCAACCCTTATCTGTTCAAGCTGACCATGGGTGCAGTGACCTCAATCAAGGATTTCGAAATAGGGATTGTTGAGTCTGTGGACGGTGTGGCCATTCCTGAAGGAAAGATATTTGCCCAGGCCGTGGAAGGGCACTCATCTTTTCAGAACGGAGAAGCATTTATCAAAAATGGAGGACAAAAAGGGCCTCAGATTGAAATCATTCCGCCTGGAAACTATCGTATCAATCCTTATCTGTTCAAGGTGACAAAAAACAAGGCCACCAAGATCAGCGAAGGTGAGATCGGCTTAATTGAGTCGGCTGACGGCACATCAATTCCTGCTGGCCGCATTTTCGCAAATGTTGTGGCTGGCCACAATTCATTCCAGTCAGGTGCTGATTTCATCAAAAATGGGGGCCAGAAAGGGCCTCAGACTGAAATCCTTCCTCCAGGTGTTTACCGTATTCATCCAAATCTTTTCAAGGTGACCAATACCAAGGCCGTGGTAATCGCCAAGGGTGAAGTCGGCATGGTCACAGCCCAGGACGGAGCTCCAATACCCATGGGCAGACTCTTGGCACAAAGTGTTCCTGGGCATTCAAACTATGAAAATGGCGAAGCGTTCCTTAAAAATGGCGGACAGAAAGGCCCTCAGATCGATGTGCTTCTGCCCGGAACATACCGTATCAATCTCAATCTTTTTCAGATACAGATCGCGCCGGCCGTTGTCATAGCAGCCAACAAGGTCGGTCTGGTCACAGCTCTTGACGGTATTCCATTGCCTGAACGTGAATATGTGGCCTGCCCCATCACCGGCCATAATGATTATCAGGACGGCTCAGCGTTTCTGTCCAAGCAGGGGCAACGTGGCCCCCAGCTTGACGTTCTCAGACCCGGAACATATTACATCAACCCATTCATGTTCAGCGTGGAAGTCGATGATGTCGCAGTAATTGAGCGTGGTCAGGTCGGAGTTGTCGTATCAAACGTCGGCGATGATCCCACTGAAGAGATGAAAAAACGTCTCGGATCAACCCAGATCGGCGCTTCCGTTGAAGAGGGTAAAGAAAAATATGTCGTACCAAAAGGTTTCAGGGGAATTCAGGAAGAAGTGGCCGGGCCTGGCCGCTATTACCTCAACCGCCGGGCATTTATGGTGTATATCATTGACACCACAAACATCACCATAGACTGGGACGATCAGGACGACACCCGCTTTGACCAGTTGACCGTCATATCCAAGGACGGTTTTCCAATTCAGGTGGCAGTCAAGGTGGTTATTCGTGTAAGGCCGGATCAGGCGCCATACATGGTGGCCAAGGTCGGCTCCATAGACAACCTCATTCAACACGTTATTCATCCTATGATAGACTCGTCGTTCAGGAATCAGGCATCCACGGCTTCAGCCATGAATTTTCTCCAGAGCAGATCCGAAGAGCAGGCAAAGGCTGAAACAAGGGCCAGGGCAGATCTTGAGAGATACCATGTGGAATGCGTATCAGTCCTTATCTGCCAGATCCGTCTTCCGGAAGATCTTATGCAGACCCAGACCAAGCGCATCATAGCTGAACAGCAGCAGGAAATGTACAAGATGGAGCAGAAATCCCAGGCTGAACGAACCGAGATGGAAAAGATGAGGGCCACAGCGGATCAGCAGCCCACCCTGGTTGCATCGGAAATTGCGGTAAAAGTGGCGTCCCAGAAGAAAATGGAAATGATCACCCTTGCCGAAGGTACGGCAGAGGCAAAAGCCCTTGAAGGAGCCGGAGAAGGCAAGCGCCTGATAGCCATAGGTGACGGCGAGGCGTCCAAGATTGCCGCTATAGGTGAGGCGACTGCCCAGGCCTACAGCAAACAGAAGGCGGCCATTGGCGAAGATGCCATCAAGCAGATCAAGATCGTGGAGCTGATTTCTTCATCCATAGAAAAAGGCAAAATCAAGATTGTCCCGGATGTTCTTGTGGCAGGCGGAGGCAACGCAACTGACGGACTTATGGGCATGTTGACAAAGCTTCTGCCAGGTATTGATGTTTCAGCTCTTCTGAAGAAGTCCGGCAAGTCATCAAGCGATACTCTTTCAGAATAACAGACCAGCTTTATAAGCATTGGAACATCCGGGGATAATGCAAAAGTAGGGTGCGTGGCGCTTTTCCACGCACCATTTTCAACCAGATGGTGCGTGCAAGGACGGCACGCCCCCTACGGGAAATCGTTAATTCAACAACATTGAGGCCCAAAAAGACTTACTATTGAAAAAGAGTTCACATCTACAAGCCCTTTGTCGGTTATCTTAAGCTCGGGTATTACAGGAAGAGCCATAAAAGACATGGTCATGAAAGGGTCTTTCATCACTGCCCCAATCGTTTTGGCAGCAACAAGGACAGCATCAAGCCCTGTCCTTATATCTTCCACAGATTCAAAAGACATCAGTCCTGCCATTTCAAGCGGAAGAGAGGCGGCAATCTCACCATTACATGCCACGGCAAGCCCTCCGCCCATTCGAATAATTTCAGCAATGGCTGCCTTCATGTCTTCGTCAGATGTACCGATTGAAATAAGATTGTGGGAATCATGACAGACACTTGAAGCCATGGCCCCATTCTTGAGTCCGAATCCCTTTATGAATCCAATTCCTGTCCCAGCCTTGCCAGAATGCCTTTCCACCACAGCTATCTTTAGAATATCACGCTCTGGATCTGAAACAACAAGACCCTCCCTGACAAGGGGCTCTGCCATTTCAATTCCAGTAATAAGCTGATCCACCTCGGAAGTTATCACCTTTATTTTTCCAGGTTCAGCCTTTACCTTAAGATCCAGATTCTCAATTTTCACGTTCATGGAAGGTGGAGTATTGCTTGCTTCGGGGAAAACAACGCTCTCAAGCATCGCCCCTTTTTCAGCGACCTTTTTTCCTCCGCTGTAAACTATTTCAGGGACAGGCTCCATCAGATCCTTAAAAAATACTATGTCTGCCCTCATTCCAGGAGCTATCGCACCATGAGTTCTCAAACCGAAATATTCTGCGGGATTAAGCGTTGCCATTTGAATGGCTGTCACAGGGTCAAGACCATTTTTTATGGCTTTTCTAATTATGGCGTCAATATGGCCGTCATCCAACAAATCATGGGGATGCCTGTCATCTGTGCACCACATCATTCTCCGGGATGTACCTGGATTGACGGCCTTCAGAAGTTCCTGCAGATTCCTGGCGCAGGTGCCTTCCCTTATCATTATATGCATGCCCATACGGATTTTTTCCATGGCTTCGTCAGCCATAGAGCACTCATGATCGCTTCCGATTCCTGCCGAAACGTATGAACAAAGCCTCTTGCCAGCAAGAAGGGGGGCGTGTCCGTCAACCTTTTTGCCAAGCGCAATGGCATCTGAAATTTTGTCGAGAATATCAACGCTACAGTTAATCACTCCCGGATAGTTCATGACTTCTGCAAGAGCGATCACCCTCGGATGTCTGTAAAAATTCCGCAGATCCTCCGCATCAAGAACAGCGCCGGATGTTTCCATATGAGTTGCCGGAACACATGAAGGCAGAGCAAAATAGAAGCTCATGGGCTGACCTTCTGACGAATCAAGCATATAGTTTATGCCTTTTGATCCAAGAACATTGGCAATTTCATGAGGATCAGCCACGACAGCAGTTGTTCCGTGGGGAAGTACAGCCTTTGCAAAACCGGCAGGCCCTGCCATGGAACTTTCTATATGAACATGGGCGTCAATGAATCCTGGTGCTGCGAACATGCCTTTCATATCTATTACTTCAAGGGCCTCATATTCTCCCAATCCTGCAATTCTGTCTTCGCATATGGCAATGCTGCCCTTCAAAACTTCGGATGAAAATGTGTTTATTATCATGCAGTTTTTCAACAGAAGATCCGCAGGAGAGTCCCCTAATGCAACTTTTATAAATTTTTCGAGAGACATGCCTAAATTCCTTTATTCAAAGTGAGGAGGATAAAAAACGAACCGTAGACAACAACCTAAACGTATCTGTATCATGTATATTAATGAATCAGTCGCACTCTTCCGGTCGTGATCTCAAAGACCGCGCCCACAAGTTTGATGCGGCCTTCTGCTATGCGCGCACGGCCTTCAGGTGTTTCCTTGAGTTGACGAATAGTCCATCTGATGTTGGCCTCGACGGCGCACTCAAGCATACGCTGTGGTGGCAGCTGAGGATCGATATCATCAAGGCCCGGAAGTATTGACTGGAGCAGCAACTGTATGCGCGAACGATCCTGAGCGCCCTGAAACTTTGCAGATAGAGCAGCCTGGACCGCACCGCAGTTTTCATGGCCAAGAATCATGAACAATTCAATATTAAGATGTGTTCCTGCATACTGGATGCTGCCCATAATCTCCGGCGTACACACATTGCCAGCCACACGGATGACGAACAGGTCTCCGAATTCTGCGTCAAACAGAAGCTCCGGCGGCACCCGCGAATCACTGCAGCCCACTATGGTAGCATAGGGTCTCTGGCCTTTGACGAGATCTGCGAGAACCTCCATGGATGTCCTCGTGTGTAGTGGCTCGCCCCTCAGAAAACGCTCATTCCCTTCCATCAGACGCACAAGCGCTTCGTCTGCGTTTAGAACATCATCGTTTTTGTTGTGGATAATCAAAGGGTTGTTTTCCGATTCTTGTCGATTCATAGTCCCTCTCCTTTCCAGACAGATCTTCATCTTTCCCTTGCTGGCGGATTTCAGGAGCACAGAGTTCATTCACTCCTGAAATAGAGTCTTAAGGAAGGCCGCCTCAATTGAGACAGATGCGGCCCGTTGAATCGTTTGTTTTAATCTTGATTTAAAAAATCCAGGATCATCGGGTAAGCCAATCCTGTCTATCTGATGGATTTTATCAGAGTTAAGCATCATTATGATTTTGTTCAAATCAGAAATTACTAGGCCTGTCGCATTTGTCTCCGCCGCGTTCTTTACAAAGAACGTAACGGGTTTTTTTTGCCCAATATTCCATTCCGGCGTTTGCATCATGCCATGAATCAAAAATTCCGCTCATACCTTTTCCGCCAGCTCTTCTATCTGCACCTGCAAACAGAACTTCGCCTGTGGTTGCATCTGTAATTTTCATTTCACCGCTTATTTCACCAACAGCACTAGGCTTTCCTGTAACAAAAGTTTTAGCGACAGAAAAAGCAGCCCCAAAAGGAAGTACAGTTGAAAGCATATCCATAGTAGGATCTGACGTTTCTGCGTCCAGAATTGCTACCTGTATCTTAAGAACTCCAGGCGCTGGATCTTTAACAATCTTGAAATCACTGCCTAACTCTCTAACAAGATACCCATAGCAGTTTGAAGAAAGAGTTTTTAAATCCGCAATTTCTTCTTTTGAAGCATTTTTGGGTTTAAACATCATTACCGGATCGATTATCACACTTGTGTATTTCTTATAGTCTGCCTTTGGATTGGCATACCGAAGAAGGGCCTCATCATATCCGCCATAATCCAGCAATGAACGGTCAACAAGAACGGTTTTTGTTTTTTCATCCATGTATCTTGCCTGCTTGGTGTTCATACATGCTGTAAGAGAAAATGCCATAAAAACAGATAAGGACAACAAGGCCAGCTTTCCATTGATCTTCATAAATATCCTCTTTATTTGAAAATGTTTAACTGCTTATTATTGCTGCAACATGACAATAACAATTCGTTTAGAACTGACAGAATCGCAAAAAGGCAGGATGTCCATCATTCCGGCGCAGGCCGACATCCAGAAGTGGCTGAAGCCGGATCAAGTCCGGCATGACACCGCCGCCTTTTTTGCAAGGCCGTCAATTATTACCGCTCCTAAAATACAACATCATTTCGACTCTTCACCTTGCTTTTTATCAGCCTCCAGACCTCCGTCAAACAGTCGTTTTATTTCTTTTACCCTTCGGCTGTTTGCTCCGAGATCTGATATTCCGAGGCGTGATGACGATCTTATGTGAATAACACTTTTTTCAGGATCTACCATGCATTCGACGTCATCCCTAAATCTGAAAACAAGAGAAATGTAAATAGCCCGAATGTATCCCGGCTCCTTCTCCACGATCTCGGTACGAGGCATCGAAAGAATGACTTTTTCAATGCGGGACATTGCAGATTCAGGACTACCCCTAAAAGGAATAGGATCAATACCGTGAATCGGATTTTGCATTTTCGATGAAACGCAGTTGGGAGTGTAGGGACAGTCTTCCATTCTTCCCGTTACCCATGTGCAGCCAGTAAGAGTAATTAGAAAGCAGACAACCAAAACAGATTTTTGCATGTAAATGCCTTTATAATAATAAGGAATGTTAATCTGACGTTCTAACAGACTGTAATTAAAAAAACTTGTGCTCTTTGTAGTTTTGGGGAATTTGGAATTCCAACTATCGCTAATATTGATGGAGTCGCAAAAAGTCTAAAAATGGCTTAAGCTTTATGTCGGATTACGAGCAAAGGACGCTCTAATCCGACCTGCACTCAGCAACATTGCCGGCCCTGCCCAGGCTGATTTAAGGCTAAACTTTGGCAGGCGCCCACAGTTGTAAAAGAACAAATTTTTGCCGAATTTTTTCCCAAAAAGCGATCCGTAAGGGACATCTACAGATTATGCTAACTTTATTGGAAGGCCATTATTCTTTATGGCTCTGCCTGATATTCAGTTAAGAAGTGCCTTTTATGGTCAATGTGCCATCAAAAAAGTGTGATGCGTAGATAACATGGTTGTCATCTAAAGAAAGAACCTGCCATCCATGCAAACGTGGATTATATTTTTAGAGACTAAAAACACAGAGCCAAAACCATGGAGGCAGGTATGAAGAAGAATAACATATATGTAGGCCTTGATGTACATAAAAATAGTATAGATGTGGCACTCGCAGAAGAAGGTCGTTCAGGAGAGGTCAGGCACTACGGAAGCATAGGCGGAGATCTTGATTCAGTGGAGAAACTATTGAAGA
>NZ_AUEY01000091.1 GCF_000426225.1 Desulforegula conservatrix Mb1Pa | reverse complement strand
GAAGAGTGCAATAAGCACTGCAAGGAATTATGGTGGCCGGAAAAAGAATTTTACTGGTCAGAATTTTTGGGCAAGAGGCTATTATGTCTCGACAGTTGGCAAAGATGAGCTGGCGGTTCGAGAGTATATTAGAAAACAAGAATATGAGGACCGCAGAATTGAACAGTTAAGACTGTTTGATTAATCACCTTTAGGTGATCCCCATTTTTTACCGCTTTGAGCGGTTCAGAATTCCATGCCACCGGCTTTGCCGGTGGTCGGTGACTATAAAGTTTTTGCGGAGCTTTTTTCAAAAAGCGACCCTCCGAAGGCCGATTTTAGTTTAAAATATTAAACACTTATTAAAATATAATCTTTCCACACTTATCGGGGACAGAGATAAAAATATAATGAAAAAAACCTTCCTTTTTTACGACATTGAAACCACGGGTCTCAATAAGGCGTTTGACCAGATTCTTCAATTTGCCTCAATACGCACAGACGAAAGATTCAATGAAATTGAAAGACATAATATAAGGGTGGCGCTACGACCTGATGTTGTGCCGTCACCTGAGGCTGTTCTTACGCATATGACCTTTGGGCGTGATGAAAATGAGCTTTGTGAATTGGATGGAATTTCAAAGATTCATGCTTTGGTGAACAGGCCGGGAACAATCAGTCTTGGGTATAACACTCTGGGATTTGATGATGAATTTTTAAGGTTCTCATTTTACAGGAATCTTCTTTCTCCTTATACGCATCAGTATGCTGCTGGCTGTAACAGGATGGATATATTCGCCGCTGCAATTTTTTATTTTTATTATAAAAAAGACGCGATCATCTGGCCTGAAAAGGAAGGCAAGCCGACTTTAAAACTTGAGGAGATAAACAAAGCCAATGGCTTTGCCGAAGGAATGGCGCATGATGCGATGGTCGATGTCGAAGTTACACTTGGGCTTGCAAAAAAACTATCTGGTTTCAAAGATGTTTGGGAATATATTTCAGGGTATTTTTCAAAAAATGATGATTCATCAAGGATAGAAAAACTTCCTGTAGCATTTGAGAGCCAGTTCGGAAGACATAGAATGGGGCTCATGGTAAATAGCGATCTTGGATACTCAGGTTCACACCACGCTCCTGTGCTTCTGCTTGGAGGCTCAATACCATATAAGAATCAGACATTGTGGCTCAGACTCGATCTTCCTGAAATACCTTCTTCTACACTTGATAATGTTCATGAAACGACGAGAGTTGCAAGAAAAAGACTTGGTGAGCCTGGATTCATGCTGCCTCCATCTGATAGATTCTTAAAGAATGTTTCAGATGAAAGGATGAAAACAGCTTCTGATAATATAAAATGGCTTAAAGCAAATCCTGAAATATTCTCGGTCATTATTAATTATCACGCCAACTTCAGATACCCCGAAGTACCGAATGTAGATGCAGACGCGGCTCTTTATGTTAATGGCTTTATTTCAAAACAAACAGAGGAGCTTGGCCGCAGATTTATCCGTGCTGATTTTCAGTCCAAGGTTTCAATGCTGAAGGAATTCCGTGAAAAGACTCCTTCCCAGATTGCAAAACGTATCCTTTTCAGAAACTATCCCGAGTCTCTTGATATTGCAGAAATAATGACAGAACATAAATTCTGCATAAACAGTCTTTTGCCAGGCAATGAAAATATCATACCTGTAGATCACAGAGGCGATAGAAAGCTGACTCCTGAATCTGCTCTGAATACAATAGATGATATCTTGTCCGGCAAGACTGAACGGACGATTGATATTGAGCAGCAAAGAATTTTATCTGATTTAAGAGGCTATATTGTTTCAGCGTTCATTGACAGGAAAATAGACCTTTAGAAATAATAAATGATTTGGATTATGCTCGGAAAAAGGTTAACTTATTCTTGTTTTGTTACGTCTCTGCTATTCCATTTTATGAAAATAGCGGCATTCATGAGGCATATTCGTTTAAGCGTTGAATAGGGGAATAAACTTGACAAAGTCGCAAAAAGTCCGGTTTTCGTCATTCCGGCGCAGGCCGGAATCCAGAACTGTCTGAAATAACTGGATGCCGGATCAAGTTCGGCATGATGCTGATGTCTTTTTCTGGCTTTTTGCGGGACCATCAAATTAAAAAATAATTTGTTCTTCGGATTTCAGCATTTAACGCGAACAGGGCCTTTGCCCAAGCTTAATTATTGTAAATTTTTTCTTGTGTTTTTCCGTTACATTCAGGCTTCTTCTTTTATAACATTAAAATAACATAACTGGCGGCATCATGAATTTTCTTAAAAGTGTCGGCGCTTTGTATTCTGCAGTTGTGATTCTGACAATAACAACAATTGTGGGTTATTATCTTGATCATGAGATATCCTCAACTCACAAAACCAACCTTGAAATAAGACTCGGCATTGAAAAAATTGTCAGGCTTGATTTGAAACTGACTGACATGCTCTATCTGGCCTCAATTTCTCGCGAAATAGATCATGCTTCTGATTATGATAATGTCTTAAATGAACTTGACTCGACTATTCAACGGGTGCTCGCGCTTGCCGATAATGAAGAAGCAAGACGGGAGATTGCATCTGTGATTGATGCCAATCAAAAGCTCGTGCTTCTAGAAAAAAAAGCCCTTGATCTGATGAAGGAAGAGAAGTGGGATGACTCAAGATATGTTCTTTTCGGCGATGAATATATCAAGACAAAACGAATCTATACGTCCGGCAGCCAGAAAACGGTTGATATAATTCTTGGAGATATCAAGTCAAAAGAAGAACAGTTCAGGGTGGTCAGGGAGGCAGATCTTGGTATCAGGATTTGCGCGCTACTTCTTCTCATCTGGGTCGGCATACTTTTTTCCAGAAGAACGGGCAAAGACCTTGAAGAGCAAATGAGGCTTAGAGGTGAGCTTGAAGTTATAAATAATGATCTTGAAAAACGTATCTGCGACAGAACAGAAGAACTTGGCCGCATGTCCAGACAGGCAGAGAGGCGCGTTGATTTCGAGAAGGCGCTTGGAGGGCTTGCTTCCGCCTTATACAGGGAAAATACCCTCGACGGGGTTGTGGCCGTGTCCCTGAACGGGATGGCCGATTTTCTGAAAATCCCCATGGCCGCAATATTTGTGGATTCGAATAATGATTCTGAAAAGACTTATAACCGTCATTTTTCATTTGGGTATGAAATCACGGCAGATACCAGGATCAGCTTCAGATATAACCAAGGGCTCGTGGGCAGGGCTGCCGCTCTTGCAAAAACTATAGCCACCAGGCTTTCTGGCGCGGAGCATCTCCTGGTCGGAGGGTTTGGCGGAATACCCATGCGCATGGCCTATCATATTCCTGTGACCTGCAAGGGGCAGATCCTTGCTGTTATCGAAATGGCTGTCGAAGATGCCCTTCGTGACGATGAACTCGAATGGGTTGAAAAAGTTGCCATAAGTACAGGCAATGCAATTATGTCAGCTTTGGACGGGGCGCGCCTTAAAGACGCCTTTGATCATGTCGCAAGGAGCGAGGCAAGGACCAGGCATATCCTTAATGCCCTGGGAGAGGGTGTCTTTGGGATTGACTGTAGTGGATATATTACTTTTTGTAATCCGGCAGCCCTTAAAATACTTGGATACGAATCGTCAGAAGATGTTATCGGAAAAGAAAATCACAGTCTTTTGCATCACTCACGGCCTGATGGCCGTGCTTTCCCTTTGGAAGAGTGCCCTATGCTGGTATCACTTACTAAAGGAGAGGTTGTCAGGTTGCAGGATGATGTGTTTTGGCGCTCTGATGGCACATCTTTTCCTGTCGATGCCATTTGCAGCCCGATTATCAGGGATAATGGGACTGTGGCCGGAGCGGTCGTGGCTTTTTACGATATTACCGACAGAAAAAGAATAGATGAGGCAATAAGGGAGAATCTTCGCAGAACCCATAGTATCCTGGGCAATAGTCCGGCTGCCGTGATCATCACATCCTATGACGGAGTTCAGTCTTTTTCTAACCCAAGGCTTGCAGAGCTTTTAGGGATGCCTGCGGATGAAATTGAGACTCTCCGCCTTTCCGATTTATGGGCCAATGACGAAGACAGCTTCAGGCTTATGGATGAGCTTAGAGAAAACGGAATGGTAAGAAATTTCGAATCCAAATGCAGGAGGGCAGACGGGTCGTCTGTGGATGTTCTTATAACTGCCTGCTGGTTGGATTTAGGAGATGATCGCCTACTGGTTACCTGGTTCTATGATATTACTGAAAGAAAACAGGCCGAGGAGGCCATGCGCCAGGCCAAGGAACTCGCGGAGTACGCATCAAGGGCAAAAGCCGATTTTCTTGCGAACATGAGCCATGAGATCAGGTCTCCCATGAATGCGATCATCGGTATGAACCATCTTCTTATGAAGACAGAGCTTAATTCCAAGCAGAAGGATTATTCGGAAAAAATTCAAAGATCTGCAAGGGGGCTGCTTGGTGTGATCAATGATATTCTGGATTTTTCCAAGATAGAAGCCGGCAAGCTTTCGATGGAATTCATAGATTTTGATCTGGATGAGGTTCTTAACAATCTTTCGAGTCTTGTAACCATAAAGGCCCAGGAAAAGGGGCTTGAAATGGTATTTGCCGTAGATCATGATGTCCCGCGTGCTTTAAAGGGAGACCCGCTTAGATTGGGACAGGTTCTTATGAACCTTGCAGGAAATGCCATAAAATTTACAGAAAAGGGTGAGATCGTAATATCCATAGCTCCTGCCTGGATTAGCAATGATGATGTCATGATAAGGTTTGAGGTAAGGGATACAGGTATCGGGCTGACCGAAGAACAGTGTGAGAAACTGTTCCAATCATTCCAGCAGGCAGATACTTCCACAACCCGTAAATATGGAGGCACAGGGCTTGGTCTGACCATATGCAAGCAGCTTGCAGGGATGATGGGCGGTGAAATAGGCGTAAACAGCACCCTGGGCAAAGGAAGCACTTTCTGGTTCACCGCAAGATTCGGCATACTGGCAAATGGAATGAAAAAAAACGAAATCATACCCGAATCACTTCGCCAAATGAGGGTACTCGTTGTTGACGACAGCATGACATTTGCGGAAGTTTTAAAAGGATATCTTGAGGAGTTTACTTTCAGGGTTGACACCGCAAATTCAGGCAAAGAGGCCATTGAGCTTTTTGCCGGCTCATCCGGGCTAGGCAGGGAACCATATGACCTGATTTTCATGGACTGGCAGATGCCAGGAATGAACGGGATAGAGGCGTCGCGCAAGATAAGGCATGATTTTGAAGGTCAAGCCACGCCAAAGATCATAATGGTAACTGGTTATGCCAGGGAAGACATAATGAACCAGGCCGACGAGATTGGTCTTAACGGTTTTATTATCAAGCCTGTGACACCCTCTCTTTTATTTGACTCTGTGGTTAATGCTTTTGGTCATCCTGGCGAATCAAATATCACTAGTAAAAAATATAGTTTGAAAATGCCCTTTGGCTTTGATGAAATACGCGGTTCCCATATTCTGGTTGTGGAAGACAACGAGATTAACCAACAGATAGCGCGTGAACTGCTTGAGGATGAGGGCTTTTTTGTGACTGTTGCAGAAAACGGTAAGGCTGCCCTCGATATAGTCACCCAAACTCCTCCTAAGATGCTTTATGATTTAATCTTTATGGATCTTCAGATGCCGGTCATGGATGGATATACCGCCTCTTCCGAAATAAGGGCATGGGAAAAAAGCAGGCCTGTCAATGAAAATAATGGTATCATGGCATCAGGCAGAATTCCAATCATTGCCATGACTGCTGATGCCATGCAGGGAGTGAAAGAGAAAGTTCTTGACGTGGGGCTTGATGATTATATTTCAAAACCTGTTGATCCAATGGATATATTCAATGCTTTGGTAAAATGGATCAGGCCAGGAAAAAAGAAACTTCCTGAATCCTATATAGAGAAAAAATCCAAAATTTTTGATGATAAAAATTTACTTCCTGTTTTTGCAAATTTAAATATTAAGTCAGGTCTTTCACATGTGAGTGGAAACGAAAAACTGTACAGGGAAATATTAATTAAATTTCATCGTGACAACGAGGGCCTTGCAGACAGAATAAGATCTGCCCTTGCAAGCAACGACATGGAGCTTGCAGTCCGTCTTGCCCATACTGTCAAGGGCGTTTCCGGAACCATAGGCGCTGAAAATCTTCAGGATGTGGCATCCGAACTTGAGTCAGCACTAAATGACATGGGAATTTATAATCATGACGAGCTCCTTCTTCGCTTTGAAAATGAGCTTCATAAAATAATGGTTGATCTTGAAGGAATTTCATCTAAGGCGACTGAAGAGAAAACGCCCGAGGCACAGGAGAAGGGCGATGAAAAAGGTCTTCTTGTTCTTCTTGAAGAGCTTGCTTCTTGTGTAGGCAAACGCCAGCCTGCTGCAAGCAGACAGAAAATGAATCAGATTAATTCATATGTTTGGCCAGATGAGTTTAAAGAAAAGATAACGGCACTTGATAACTTTCTGGGTAAATATAAATACAAGGACGCTTCTGTGATAATAGATGATATGATGAGTAAGCTCAGATAAAAAAAGTCCGTTTTGACCGTTGTTTCTCAAAATGACAGCAAATTTTGATGGAGTCGCAAAAAATCTAAAAATGGCTTAAGCGTCATGCCTGGCTTGATCCTGCATTTTTTGTATTATCAAATACTTCTGGATTCCGGCCTGCGCCGGAATGACGGTAATCGGACTTTTTGCGACCTTGTAAATTTTAGATGGCCTAAATTAATTTTAACGATAAACCAATTGTAAGAGGCGGAGCCATGGTCGATCTGTCAACTTTTAAAGTTATGGTGGTGGATGATGCAGAAGCCAATGTCGATGTTCTGGTAAACACGCTTGGGGATCTTTATGATGTAAGGGTTGCCATGGATGGCACAAGCGCCATTGAAGATATTTTCCAAGATCCGCCGGATCTTGTTCTGCTGGACATTATAATGCCGGGCATGAACGGATATGAAGTATGCGAGAAACTTAAGGCCAATAATCTGACCATGAGGATTCCTGTCATATTTCTTACGGCCATGACAGAAGAAAAGGACGAGGCAAGAGGACTTGCTCTGGGCGCAGTTGATTATATTACCAAGCCTTTCAGCCCTGAACTTGTGAAAGCAAGGGTAAAGAATCATCTTGAGCTGAAACGTCACAGGGATAATCTGGAGGAGCTGGTAAAGGAAAGAACAAGGGAACTTGCGCTAACCCAGGAAGTTACCATAAGCAGTCTTTCATCCCTTGCAGAAACCAGGGATCCGGAAACCGGCGGTCATATATTGAGAACCCAGAGATATGTAAAGTTATTGGCCCAGAAATTACAAAGCCATCCTGATTTCCGAGGATATCTGGATGACAGAACAATTGAGCTTTTATATATTTCGGCGCCCCTGCATGACATCGGAAAAGTCGGAGTCCCTGACCACATTCTGCTTAAACCCGGCAGACTTGCGCCAGAAGAATTTGAAATCATGAAAAGCCATGTCTTTCTTGGTTATAAAATATTGAAGGGCGCTGAAGCAAAGCTCGGAAATAATTCTTTCATGCGCTTTGCAAAGGAAATAGCCTTTTCGCACCAGGAAAAATGGGATGGATCAGGTTATCCCCAGGGCCTTAAGGGTCGGAATATACCCATTGCTGGCAGGCTTATGGCTGTTGCCGATGTTTATGATGCACTGATAAGCAAACGGGTCTATAAACCTCCTTTTCCTCATTCAAGGGCTGTTTCGATAATGGCCGATGGCAGGGGAACGCATTTTGACCCTGATATGATCGACGCGTTTCTGGAAATTGAGGGCGACTTTAAAAAAATAGCACTTGAATATGCAGATTTTGCCGAGGAAAAAGAAAATCTTTCAACGGATGAATGAACACTCTTCCTTTTTTTGGGGAGGGGGCTTTTGTAAAAAATTACTTAAGTCCCCTCAAAAATCTTTTTTTATTATCATCGCAACTGTGTCGTTAAATGCCCTTATGATTCCTGTGTTTTTTGTTTTTAAGGGGCTTACTGCCTCCCCTGAGACCGCTTTTTTATTAAAAGTAATAGTTGATGGTCTCGCAAAAAGTCAAAAAAGGCGTCGGTGTCATGCCGGACTTGATCCGGTATCTTTGTATTTTAGCTATTTATAGATTCCGGTCTGCGCCGTAATGACTGGAACAGAGTCTTTGTTTTATGGCTCAAGGATTTTATTGCTTGGCAATAAAAATTTGAATTCCGGTTTCCTTGAGAAGATTCATGAAGTGGGGCTGTAGCTCATCATTTGTGAATACCGATGTTATTTCAGAAATTTCCCCTAATTTTACCAATGCGCTGCGTCCGAATTTAGTATGGTCAGCGATCATGAAAACCTTTCTGGCGTTTTCCATGATTGCCTTTGTAACCCTTACCTCATGAAAGTCAAAATCAAGAAGTGATCCATCATGGTCAATGCCGCTTATGCCAATGATGGCGTAATCCGCCCTGAACTGCCGGATGAAATCAATGGTTGCTTCTCCTGTAATCCCAAGATCACGATTTCTTAAAATTCCACCGGTAATTATTATTTCAAAATCCGTATTTTCACTCATGATCATTGCAACATGAAGATTGTTTGTAATCACACGAAGGCCTGTGTGTCCAAGCAGTTCCTTGGCAACAGCTTCGGTCGACGTGCCTATATTTATGAAAATAGATGCGTTGTCAGGAATGTGGGATGCAAGCATTCTGGCTATGCGCACTTTTTCCTCTGAACATATGGCCTGTCTGTCTGTATATGGGAGGTTTTGGACGCTTGAGCCCAGGGCTGCCCCGCCATGATATCTTTTCAGAAGATCAAGATCGCATAGGTTTTTCATGTCCCTTCGAATGGTCTGGGGAGTTACGTCAAATTCTATGGATAGGGCCTCTATTGAGGCATATCCCTGCCCCTGGACGAGGGCAAGTATTTTTTTCTGTCTTTCAGGCAGACTTGCGGCAATTTCCTTCAACCTCTTGTCATCATTTTCCATGCATTCCACCTTGTTTGGAATAATAGTTTCTCGTCTATCTCTAAAAAATCGAAGCTAACATGATATCCTATGAGTTTCAAGTTGCTCTTTAAAGCCATAATTGTAAATTGTTGCATTATGAAACTTATAATGTTATATTACGAATATAAATTTGCATACAAGTTTAAAAAATCATCTTGTTCAGATTTTATTTGAAAAGGATTTGGTGATATGGTAAGAGGTCATACCAGAATAGTGATAATAGGTTGCGGGGTGACAGGCGCGGGGATTGCCCGGGATCTGTCTCTCAGAGGTGTCGAGTGCGTGGTTCTTGATGCGAGTGATTCGGCATCCGGCGCATCTGGTTCAAACCATGGACTTCTGCATAGTGGGGCAAGATACGCCGTTAAAGACCCGAAGGCAGCGGAAGAGTGTTCGCTGGAGTCAGAGATCTTGAAAAAAATCGCTCCCCACTGCATTGAGGATACAGGCGGACTTTTTGTCGGTCTTCCTGGTGATGATGAAAAGTATTTTTCAGACTTTGAAGAATCATGTTCTAAAGAGAACATAGAATTTCGAGCTCTTGATACTGCTTATGCACTTGAGCTTGAGCCGTCGCTGAGTAAAAAAATTATTACGGCCTATGCTTTAAGCGACGCAACAGTTGATCCATTCAGGCTCACACTCGAAAATCTTGAAGATGCCAAAGTTCATGGCTGTACTTTCCTGCCTTATAGTAAGGTGGTTGGCTTTGGGATTCACAAAGGCAGGATAGAAAAGGTCAGATTCAGAAACCTTATTGCAGGGGATGAATCTGAAATTACGGCGGATTATATTATAAACGCTACAGGTGCATGGGCGGCAAAGGTGACTGATCTCGCCGGTATTTATATTCCTGTAAGATGTAGCAAGGG
The DNA here is from genome assembly GCF_000426225.1 of Desulforegula conservatrix Mb1Pa. Classification (NCBI taxonomy): domain Bacteria; kingdom Pseudomonadati; phylum Thermodesulfobacteriota; class Desulfobacteria; order Desulfobacterales; family Desulforegulaceae; genus Desulforegula; species Desulforegula conservatrix. The sequence goes on along the minus strand of NZ_AUEY01000091.1, from coordinate 4,158 downwards.
GACCTTGATCGTTTCGGCAAGCCGAATTACAGGCTCTGTTGTGAACAGGCTTAGAAGTCCCTCGGATGGAGATATTATAGTTCCTGGTGGAACAGTATCCATAATAGGAACCTCATCATCTATAATTGAGAATCCTGATTCCGCATTTCCTCAGCCTTCAGAAACAGATTATCTGATTGAGGAAGCATCACTTATGGTTCCTCAATTTTCTGACACAAGATTCATTAGGGCATATTCAGGTGTAAGGCCACTTTTTGATACAGGAGATAACAAAGAGCATCGTTGCATCAGCAGAGGTTACGTTCTGAGGGATCACTCAGGCGACGGCATAGATAATTTTGCTACAATTTCAGGAGGCAAACTTACAACATACAGGCTTATGGCTGAAAAGACAGTTGATCTTGTGTGTTCAAAGCTTGGTATTGATGCCGTCTGCCAGACTGCAACGAAAATGTTGCCTGACAGCAGAAAAACATCCTGGAGCATTCCTTGCGCGTCTGCAAAGCATTATTTTCTGAGTGCAAAAAACGGTGGCAGGTTGCTTTGCGAATGCGAGATGATTTCTGAACACATTGTTGATGAGATCGTGGATGATCTTTTAAGCCAGGGCAGAGAACCCACTCTTAATGAAATAGCTCTCAGGAGCAGGGTTGGTAAAGGTCCGTGCCAGGGTTGCGGCTGTTCTTCCAGGATTGCGGCCTATCTGCATGAGCGCGGTATCTATAAGGGCCGTGACGGCATAAGGCAGATAAAGTCAATGACACAAAGCAGATGGAAGGGATTAAGACCTGTTATTTGCGGAGACGCAGCGGCCCAGCTGGAGCTCCAGGAATCAGTACAAATGGGAATTTTTGGAATAGAAAGGCAGTAATGTCATGACTAAAATAGCGGCTAACATCCAAATATGCGGAAAGAGCATTAATAAAGATTCAATTTTGGAAGCTGATGTTCTTGTTGCAGGAAAAGGCCTGGCCGGACTCTCGGCGGCCTTTTTCGCTGCCGGCAAAGGTCTCAGAACAGTCGTTAGCGGTGGTACATCAGGATGCAGGTATATGTCCGGGCTCCTTGATTTTATGGATATCTGTTCAGAGGTCACAGCTGATCCAGTCCCTGGGTTTTCTATTCTTCCGGATGATCATCCTTTTAAAAGAATAAATCCTGGTTATGTCCGCAATTCCATTCACTCAATCATGGCTTTTCTGTCGGAAAATGGTCTTAAATATGAAAATTGCGACAATAAAAATTGTCTGGTCATGACATCTGCCGGAAGCATAAGAACAGCATATGGCTATCCTATCTCAATGAAAGCCGGGATCGATTCAATTAAAAATGGCTGGCCTGTTTTGATAGTGGAGTTCGAGGGAATGAAAGGCTTCAGTGCATCCCAGGTGGCCCAGGGGATTTCCGGATACTGCGGGGTAAGAACCTTAAAAATCAGGTTTCCCGGAACAGCTCAGAATACAGCGTTTTGCCCTGAGTCAGCGGCCAGAAGTCTTGATCTGCCTGGAAACAGGATGATCCTGGCACAGTCCATTCTCCCATATTTAAAGGATATAAAGGCCGTGGGTTTTCCTGCGGTTCTTGGAATATATCAGGCAGATAAGGTTATAAGTGAAATGTCCGGGCTCCTCGGAGTACCAGTCTTTGAAATCCCTGGTTATCCTCCTTCTGTTCCTGGCCTCAGGTTTGAAGAAACAATGACAAAGGGGCTTGAGCGTCTCGGAGTAAAATTCTTTAGACAGAATCTTATTTCGGAAATCAGTTACGAAAATGGTTTTTTCGGATCAGTCATTGACCATAATTCTCTCAAGACAAAAATCAGGTCAAAAGGTCTTGTTTTATCGACTGGCAGATTTCTTTCCAAAGGGCTTGTTGCAGGCAGGACAAGGATTTATGAACCCCTGCTCGGGTTACCAGTAATCCAGCCTTGCGATAGAGATTCATGGCATTTCAGATCATATTTCAATCCCGAAGGACACCCGCTAAACAGGTCTGGAGTTGAAACAGACGAATGCATGAGGCCTGTAGGCATAGACGGCAGGCCGGTTATAGATAATCTTTATGCCGCCGGATCAATTCTCGCGGGTCAGGATTGGAAAATAGAAAAATGCGGCGCTGCCCTGTCTTTTGCTAGTGCTGCAAAGGCTGTTGACTCTTTTAAAATAGATATGGATGGAAAATCATTGGCATCAGCAGAAGTAAAATATTTAGACAAAACAGGAGAAGACCATGGAAACATCATATTTTCCAAGGCAGTCTGAAATACCTGAAAACTACAGGCTGTCCCATACAGTCGATCAGATGGAATTTCTGATAAACGGGCGCTTGATTGAATGGGGCGGCCAGACCACAGACGTATATTCTCCGATCTGTGTAAGATCCTCGGATGGAACCCTGAATCAGGTTAGAGTGGGTTGCCATCCTGTTGTCGGCAGGGATGAGGCACTCGCCGCACTCGATTCAGCAAAAAATGCCTTTGACAATGGATTCGGTAAATGGCCCATGATGACTGTCAGGGAGAGAAGTCGGTGCGTCATGGATTTTATCTCAGAAATGAAATCTTCAAAAGATGAGATCGTCAGGCTGATAATGTGGGAAATTGCAAAGCCGATTGCAGACGCTGAAAAGGAATTCGATCGCACTGTCAGTTATATAGAAAACACGATTCAGGCACTTGAGGACATGACCCGCAATCTTTCTCGCATAGTTGAGGAAGAAGGCGTTTCCGGCCAGGTTAAAAGAGTTCCCCTAGGCGTTGTTCTTTGTATGGGGCCTTATAATTATCCGCTTAATGAAACCCTGACTCTTTTGTTTCCGGCCCTTCTTATGGGGAACACGCTTATAATCAAGCCACCCAAGCACGGCGTCCTTCTTTTCAGGCCTATGCTTGATGCAATGGCTCGTTGTTTCCCAAAGGGAGTCGTGAACGTCATTTACGGAGATGGAGAGACGCTCGTGACTCCTCTAATGCGTAGTGGCGAGATCAATGTTCTTGCATTTATCGGTTCCGGCACTGTTGCAAACGCAATCAGATCGCTTCACCCAAAGCCTAACAGGCTTCGCTGCTGTCTTGGCCTTGAGGCAAAAAACGCAGGGATAGTAATTGACGGCTCAAATATAGAAGGCACCGTCGACGAATGTCTGAAGGGTGCGCTTTCATTTAATGGGCAGAGATGCACAGCTTTGAAAATGCTGTTTGTCCACGAAAGCTGTGTCGACGAGTTTTCAAATATGCTTGCAGTAAAAATGGGGGCCATGAAATGCGGAATGCCCTGGGAAAAGGATGTTCAGATCACGCCAATGCCTGATATGGAAAAGATATCCTATCTGAAAGGTCTCATAAAAGATTCACAAGCAAATGGCTCTGTGGTTTTGAATCCGGGTGGAGGGACTTCAGAAGGGACCATGATGAAGCCGGCCCTTGTTTTTCCTGTTAAGGAAGACAGACGCTTGTTCAGGGAGGAACAGTTTGGCCCTGTCGTGCCATTATCAGTTTTTGAAAATATTGATACACCAGTCAAATACATAACAAATTCTGATTACGGGCAGCAGGTTTCTCTTTTTGGGGGTGATCATGCTATGCTTGGCTATCTGATAACAAGCCTTGCTCATCAGGTAAGCCGAATAAACCTCAACACCCAGTGTCAGCGTGGGCCTGATTCTTTCCCTTTCACAGGGAGAAAGGATTCCGCCGAAGGAACTCTTTCAATAATCGATGCCTTGAGATCTTTTTCGATTAGATCCCTTGTGGCAACAAAATCTTCATCCGAGAATGTGAACATCATGAAGCTAATGGAAATGCATTAGTTCCTTATTTTGCATAAGTTTCGTATCGTTTGTAACGCCCATGCCTAAAAGGCATGGGTTTTTGTTTGCCCGGCAAAGCCGTGCCCCCGTCTGTTTGAAAGAAAGCAGAGATACCCCGTCCGAGGGGAAATCAATCCGAATCGCAAGGGCGCTACTGGTAACGGTAGGGTTTGAAGGAAGCGACAGGAAGAGAATGGTACATAGCGAAAGCGAACCTGATACGGCTCGTGCAGAGGGTAAGGCTGCAAAATATGGCGAAGCCCGGTACTCGGACAGACTGCACGAGTGATTGAGGATGTGATTATTCTCAGGGAGCGGAAATTAACCGGGGAAGCCCTGTAGGGTTCCAAG
>NZ_AUEY01000090.1 GCF_000426225.1 Desulforegula conservatrix Mb1Pa | reverse complement strand
TGATATCCGGCACTGACTGCCGCTATCTGGGCGCTCTGTTTTGCCGTTTCGGCGGCAGAAGCTGAAACAGCCGCGGAAGCCTGACTGTCAGCCGCTCTTCTTGCGCTTTCCGCGGCTTCGCTTGCGGTTGCGGTCATGAACGTATTGGCCTGGTCAATCATTATATTGAACTCAGGGATAATCACTGCAATATGGGTCAGTGTCGCGTCAGTCCTTGCGGAAAAATTCTCGGAATCCTGCCTGGATGGAGATATCCGGTTTCTGTGAGGAGGATTATTTTTGAAGGGTAGCCTCCTTGCGGTCTCACCAAACCAGCCGTCCGAATTTCGGACGGCTGGGTGACTTCAAAATAATCCTCTCCCTCAACCAGCCTGTTTCCATTGTCTTTGAAACGCTTTCTGGCTGTACCATCAGGACGACCATGAACCTTATCCATCATGGACAGGGTGATGACCCTCTGGTTTCTGTACTCAACCGGCTTGAGTTCGGTTTCGTTGATTAAAACTGTGGTGATTGGATTTGATGCAGATGTGTTCATAGGAACCCCCAAATAAAAATGCGCACCTGCTGAACCGGCGATCCCCCCAGTGAGAGAGAAAACGCCCCCATGCCCGAGCATGAATCAGGTGCGCACGTATATTTATTTGTATTGTTTGGGGTAAAACTGCCATGTAGGCCATAGCTAAGCCCTCACTGTTAGAGTAATGTTGCAAAGGTTGTTCAGGCCTTTGCAACATTCAGAACATATTAGATTTTGCAGGGGTGGTCAATGGAGAAGTTTGGAGTAACAATAGGTAGTTATTGAATCATTTTATCCAATTTTACATGCAAGAGCTTGACCTTTTTCACCTGATGCCGTTTTTGCTTGGCTATAATTACCATATACATCTTTAAAATAATGAAAATCTCCTACTCCGTATCTTTGAGTTATATAAACGGTGTTAGGATCATCAATATTACCCTTAACGCTTTTTTCCCATATTTGGTAATCAACCCTCGAAGGTTCTTTGACAAATATATTAGCGGCTTCTTTAGTCAAAAACGCTTTTATATATTCTGGCTGATCCAATAATTCTTTTACAACTACAAATACTTGCATATAGCACCTATAATATTTGGTAGGTTGAGCAATTTATACAAAACACAACCTACCTTATCATTAAATTATTTGCCTAAATACTGCCTGACTTTATCAGTACTGTTGCCGACTTTTTTTACAGCTTCTTTAATTTTTTCCTTGGTTACACCTAATTCTTTTGACCAGTAGTCAAGCTCCCACTCTTGATGAGTATTAATTTTTGTTGGGTCTTCAGGCTTTTTTCTTTTTAAATTGTCAGACATAGAGATTCTCCGTTGTTACTTTGATATCCTTTTGCAAAGAGTATGATTAATCTTTGATTCTGATCAAAACCTATGCTAAGGATATCTTAAAAGTTAAAGTGCCGGATATATTGCTGTATCCGGCACGCCAATAAGTTATTGACTCAAAAAGCTTGGTGCTTATTCTAATTAAAAAGAATATTGCCGTATTCAGTTTTACTTAGAACTATTTGTGTCAATAATTTGAATCCATTTTTCTCCTCTTCTGGGAGTGGGCGGCGCTGGTTCTCCATTAACCATCGTCGCCCTTGTTTTTGACAGGTTGCTTTGATAAATACCGGAATCCGGTACTCTTTGGCCAGGTCTAACACTCGGTTTAGCTTTGCTCATTCTCTCTTCACCTCCTTTCTTTTTAATTTAAACGCAATATATAGTACTATGGGCAATAATGCAACTATATGCAGTACATATAATCAAAAAGTCCATTTTTTCTTAAATTTGTAAATCATCAGCATAAGAATAAGGTATAATCGCCGAATTTGCCGTTTCCTTGTAGCCTTTTTCATCATGCGAGAAGTCGCTTATTTTTGTGGTATTAAACGTACTGAAATAGTTTTTTACAAATTCAATCGTTTGAAGTTCTGTTTCTGTAAATGATTTAAGATTGGGTTCTTTAACAGATACAAATTTTTCCCCGACATAATGAATGTAAATTTCCTCTTCTACAATTACGGCTTTTTCCTCATGCTGCATTGACGCAAAATAATGCCCATAATTTTCCGGTACAGGGCCGAATGGCAGCTTTTGATATCTGAGTCCGGTAATTGAAGCTGCATAATCCTTGTAATGCTTGAAATCTGCATAAAAAAGCAGCTTGTTCAGCTTTGTTTTCAAAACACCGCTACGGCAAAAATACAGAATAAGGTTATAAATCTTCTGAATATCAAGCTTTTTGAAACCGCTTTGGATATCAGGCTTGTATGCGCCTAAATGGTTTTCATAATACAGGCGAAAATCATCGCTTCCTTCAAGCTCGCTTTCCAAAGTTGAAAGGAGATGCGCCCGTTTCCCATCATTTAGGGATTCAGATTTTCTCTTAACAAGCTGAAGAAGATTGACGGGCTGGGTGGACAATCTAAGAAGCATGTCATGGGATTCGTTCTGCAAGGCTCCGTTTTCATAGCGGCTTAGTGTGGCAACCCCCAAACCTAGCAAATCACTCAATTCGCCTTGTGTGAGACCATATTTCTTTCTTAATGTTGTTATCTCTTCAGGCTGAACCATACCTTTAATTTTACGGTATTTCTTGTATGCAGCCTCAACCGGATCTGGCTTTTCAGATGAAGGGTCATCAAAAGCCTCTCCGCATTCAGCGCATTTAAAATACTCTACAGGAACAGTTATCTTTTCTCCTTTTATGTCAAATGTTTCAAATTCTTCTACCTTTTCGGTATGTACGAGCTTTTCACAAACTGGGCATATATTTTTCATGGCGCCCTCCATAAATAGAACCTTTCTAATAATAATATATACTTATAACTAATTAACTTAAGACATAGGAAATTTGGCTTTATGAAAGGACAGACACTTGGCTATTTTTGTGCCATCGGTCCCTTCAACGTCAGCAATTTTGAGTTTTATATAAACTTCAATATCATCAATATCCATCCTGAATTCCCAGATTTCTCCTGGCCTGTCCCTGTCTGCTTCAGGCCCTCGGTAGTAATTTGCTGAGGTCAGCTTCAGGATTTCTTCTTTTCTATTTTTTTCTGTAAGCCCAAATTCAATCAAGGCTGAATTGTTTTCTCTTCTTGGGACGACATCAATCCCCCTTGATGATGCAATTTTTTTAAATTCCTTCAGGAATTCAGAAGCTGCTTTATGCTTTTGATCCATTCACCTAAGACCTCATACCGAGTTATTATCATATCATTTGATAAATTTACAATGATTAAATACATCATAAGAGCTATTTCTAAATGGTCAAGCAAAAAAAATATTGTATGATATGAATAATTAATAGGCATGAATTATCTTTCCGCAATAAGGGCCGCTTATTTTTCGTTATTTTCTGGTATTTTTAAGTCTATTCTGCCCACAATGGATCATCATCATAGGCCATTCATGACGCTTTTTTTGTCTTCTTTGGGATGATTTTTGATCTGATTTACTCGCCATTCTTCAATCAAACTGCGGTCAGATTCCCATTGTCCGCTGATTTTCTTTGCGGGAAAACCGTATTTACGCACCCAATCCAGCACGGTTGCCTCGCTTCTGCCAACAAAGGCTGTTATTTCCTTCATTCCGGAAAGAGCGGTTTCGCTCACGGCAAACTTCTTTTTCGCTTTTTCTACCACCTTTGCCTCCTTTCAGACTGTGCTGGCTTCTTTTTTTCAGGCTTTTCGATCAATTCGTCTTCGTCCGGCTTTTCCCAGTACTGGATTCCCAGAATATCTGCGGCCACAAGGCAGAGAGCAGAGCAGTCCCACGCATGGTTTGCCCTGCCGCCCGGACATTCCCAGATTCCCTTTTCATTCACGAACTCTGCCGTCATCTGGCGCGTTTCATGGCCACGCATTTTGCAAGCTTCCAGTCGGCCAGAATTTTATCCTTCAGAGATCCGCCGTCGCTATAGTCATAATCATGACCGACGCAGCATGGCCGCCAGTTGCCATCAAAAAAACAGGTACAACCATCACTTTTCATCATAATTTTATATAAACCTTGAACTGAAGATCCCCAACAAGCCTGATGCCGTATTTAAACCCGCTGAGTTCAAAGATTTCGTTCATGTCGTTCGGGTCAATCTTTACCATGACAGCCAGAGGATTCCTGGTTTTATAAGTGAAGGTCATGACGCCCTTGATCATTGACGCTGATATGGTTTCATATTCTGCGCTTCCGGCTGAAGTTCTCAGAAGAAGCCTCCATGTCCTGTCTGGCAGGGATTCAATAACAGGAGATCCCGGATCCGCACTCTGCCTTGCGGTGCAGACGACATTCAGTCCTTCGACGCCATCGTTGGCCACTCCGATCGGATCATTGCGACCGTCTCCGCCAGAAAACGCAACGTGGGCATACAGATACTGTATCCCTGCCTTTTCCTGGTTGATCCTCGTTATCTGCCCAGGTCGTTTATTACTTCTGATTTTGATATAAGAGGGTCTTTCCTGAAAAACACCCAACCGGCTCCTGTGCATACTTCGCAGTATGTTTCATGTTCCGGCAACATCGAGATGATCTGGGCAGCAAGTCTTGATTTGCCGCCCACGTACGCCATTGGACTGTTCATAGAATCCTTATATATATGATGTAAAAACAAACCGGCCTGTCCTTTACAAAGACAGACCGGAACCATGAGCTGTTTCATTATTTTAAATGCGAACGTAAATCTGAAACTCTTTCATGGCCATGTGCTTTTCAGCAGGCAGCCCTGAGTTGATGGCATCCTGATTGATTGACCAAAGGCCACTTTCATTCATTGTGTATGAGAAAGTTGCCAAGCCGAAGGAAAAAGGGACAGACACAAAACGCTCCCGACCATCACGAGACCTCAGAGGCATCCGAAATGTGTCAGTAAGAGGAATGACAGATCCGTCATGCGACCGTAATTCGGCCGTGCATATCAGAATTGCCCCGGCAGGGCATGATATATCACTGAAATCTGGCTTTATAATTGAATCGGGCCTGTCAAAACCATAAAGACAAACAAATATCATATCAGAAAAAATCATGGTACGAGCCCCCCTTCGTGTCAGATCATCACATTAATTTAGCTAACAAAAACTATTGACATAAATATACCAATCGGTTTATTTTTGCTCTATGGATAAAGCTGAAAGAACAAAACAGTATATTATCGAAACTGCAGCAAGTATCTTCAATAAAAATGGATACGACGGGACCTCATTCTCTGACATTGTTAAAGGCACTGGGCTTTCAAAAGGAGCTATATATGGTCATTTTGAAAATAAAGACGAGTTGGCTTTTGCTGCCCTGGAGCATAATCTCAAGTTGGCGTCCAAAATTATTTTTTCCAATGTAAAAGACAGAAAAAGCTCTTCTGAAAAACTCATTGGGTTTGCACAGTCATACAGTCTTTTTTTTGAAATAATAAACAATGCAGGCGGATGCCCGGTTATTAATGCGGCAGTTGATTATGATGAGGGTATTAGTCTTTTCAGAAAGAGCATAGTCAAGTTTGTGACTATGTGGCAGAATTCCATAACAAAAATCATTGATGAAGGTATTAAAAAAGGTGAGCTAAGATTATGCGACGAGCTTACGGCATTTTCAAGCATATTCATCTCTCTGGTTGAGGGAGCAATAATGCTTTCTAAAGTTATGAATGATCGAAAATATATAGATGATGCATCAAAATACCTGGTCTCAATGATTGAAAAAATGAAAGCGTAAATTTTTTTCACTAAAAATATACCATTCGGTTTATTTTATGAGTTTAATAAATATTCAGGAAGGAGCAGTAGTCATGAATAATTTTCAGTTTGTAAACCCCACAAAAATTATTTTTGGCAAAGGGGAGATCAGAAAGCTTTCAAAAGAAATATCAAAAAATCATAAGGTTCTGATTATTTATGGTGGAGGAAGCGTCAAACAGACTGGCCTTCTTGATTCTGTTAAAGAACATCTCAAGGAACATACAATAGGAGAGTTTTCTGGAGTTGAACCAAATCCCTCATATGAGACACTCATGAAGGCTGTTGAAATAGTAAAAAATGAAGGGTTTGATTTTCTCCTCGCTGTTGGCGGTGGTTCTGTAATTGATGGAACAAAGTTTATTGCAGCAGCAGCAAAATATGATCTTGATGACCCCTGGAAGCTTTTGACTGATAATCGTTCAGTAACCTCTGCTTTGCCAATTGGAGTTATACTGACCCTCCCTGCAAGCGGTTCAGAAATGAATGGAGGCGCAGTAATAACAAAAAAATCAACTCAAACGAAACTGCCGTTTTTTGGCCCGGCACTATTTCCAAAGTTTTCCATTCTTGATCCTGTTTATACATACTCTCTGCCAGAAAAGCAGATTGCCAATGGAATTGTTGATTCATTCGTCCATGTAATGGAGCAATATCTGACATATCCGGTTGATGCAAAAGTACAGGACCGCTTTGCAGAAGGTCTTTTGGCTACACTTATTGAAGAAGGTCCTAAGGCTCTTGCTGATAAAGAAAACTATAATGTTCGGGCGAATATAATGTGGACAGCAACTCTGGCATACAATGGATTGATAGGAAGTGGAGTACCTCAGGATTGGTCTACCCACATCATAGGCCATGAGATCACTGCTTTATTCGGCATCGACCATGCACAGACACTGGCTGTTGTTTACCCGGCAATGCTGGAGGTAATGAAGGATGAAAAAAAAGATAAGCTTCTGCAATATGGCAAACGGATATGGGATATTGATCCATCCCTACCAAAAGAAAAGAGACTGTCTCTTGCCATAGAAAAAACAAGTGATTTTTTTGTTGGTATGGGGCTTAAGAGGCGTTTATCAGAGCTTGATCTTGGTTCCGACGCCATAGATCAAATCGTAAAAGGCCTTGCTGATCATGGAATGGTGAAGTTAGGCGAGAAAGGCCTTGTGACTCCTGACATTGCACGTAAGGTACTGGAGCAAAGCCTTTAATCTTCATAAACAACAGACTGTTACTTCAATATTTTTAATATAGATCTGGCATGAATTAACAGGCTATAAATAATACAATCAGGGATAACCGTCATGGATTTTAAATACCTCATACTATCGACAGAAGGCAGGGTAGCTACTCTTACAATCAACAGGCCTGAAAAAGGTAATGCCCTGTCTCCATCGGTGCTTGAAGAGATAACTCTCGCGTTTAATTCACTTAATGAAAGACAGGATATCAATGTCATAGTTCTGACTGGCGGTGAAAAATATTTTTCTGCAGGATTTGATTTAAACGAGATCCGAAAAATCGAAAAAATCTCCAATGAAGAGTATATAGAGCTTTTTCACCGGGCATACAGAGCAATAATGTTTTGCCAGCAGCCGGTAATATGCGCTGTGGGCGGCCTTGCCATAGCAGGCGGATTTGATCTTAGTCTTATGTGTGATATACGTTATGCATCTGAAAAGGCAAAGTTCGGCCAACGCGAGATCCTTTTATCACTTACTCCTGTGCTTGATCCTCTCTGGAGAATTATTGGTCTTGGAAGAGCAAGGGAAGTAACCCTTACAGGAAGAATATATGATGCTCTTGAAGCTGAGAAAATGGGATATGTCAGCAAGATTTTTCCCGAAGGCAAACTTCTTGACTCCGTAAATGAGATTGCTCAGAATATGGCAGGTTATGATCGCCGATGTCTTGTGGAAACAAAACAGCTTTCCAACAGGGTTTTAAATGAGGATCTTGAAAGTTCCATGCAAATTCAGAAATGGCTTTTCCGAAGCTTCATGGGATCAGAAGATAATCATAAGAGAATTGATGAACTTCAGAAAAAACTCATTTCAGGTTGTCGTCGGTGATTCAATTTATTGATATTGCTCCGGTGGCATAATATGTAAATTTCGAATTTCATGTTGTTGTTCGATTTAGAAGGAATCACGCTTCAACTTTTTTAAATATTTAATCGCCGGAGAGCAATAACAGAGGAATCGTTGGGGAGGCCATACGTCAGGCCATCATGCATTCCTGTTTCATCATTCCGTTTTCCACGCTCAAACAGCTCTGACGCATTCTGTTCAAGCTCCTTTTTCCAGGCTGATATCTGATTGGAATGCACACCAAACTGATCGGATAATTCCGAGAGAGATTTGTCTCCCTTCAAGGCTGCTAACGCCACCTTAGCCTTGAATGCTGGTCCGTGATTTTTTCTTGTTCCTTTTGCCATTCTTCTGCTCCTTTTTTTGATGGGCTACTAAAGCAGATTTTTACTTAAATGGCTGTCCAATTTTTCCAGACCAGCTCTCGGTCGTGTGGCCTCATCGAGCGCAAAAAAATGATTGATAAAAAGGCCGATTTGTCAGTAAAGAGCCAATGCAGAGTGCTTGGAATTCCAAGATCGACGGCTTACCACAAGCCGAAGCCATTTTCAGATGAAGATCTGCGTCTGATGAAGGAAATTGAAGCTATTCACGCTGAACTGCCTTATTACGGTAGCCGCAGAATAGCGTATGAGCTATGCCAGAAGGGATATCAGGTCGGGCGGGGACATGTCAGCAAGCTGATGAAACGAATGGGGATCTCCGCAATTTATTGCAAGCCGAATTTGTCAAAACCATGCCCGGCACATAAAAAGTATCCGTATTTGCTGAGGGATCTTGAGATAAACCGCTCTAATCAAGTATGGGCAACGGACATAACATATATTCCAATGCCAAAAGGTTTTGCGTATCTGATAGTAGTTATGGACTGGTATTCAAGAAAAGCTTTTTCATGATCGCGTGGCTTGAAAAATCTTAAAAATTACATGTAATTTGGAGAATATGATTAATATGAAGAGATCAACAACACTTTCATTACTACTCATGACATCCGCAATATTTTTTATTGTCTCAGGATGTACCCAGGAAACCCAGAACAAAATTGGAAGGGCAATTCAGAACTGGACGGGAACTGACGGAGTTCTTGAAATTTACGCTGGAGAAAAACTTGTAAAGAGGTTTGTAAAGATTGACAAAATCAGCACTGCAGCGTCTTCAGATGGAGGCAATATGGCAAGACCTTACAGATTCGGTTACGGTGTACTCGATGAAAACATGAATATGAAGGCTGACCCTGATGAAAAAAGAGTTTATTTTGAATTCAGTGATTTTTCGACACCATATGTCTTTTTTGAAAATCCGATGAAAAACTGATTTTTTAGATCCCTTTCCGTTAAGTTTCACAAGGTCTGAAAAAGTCGGATTCCAGCCATTCGAGAGGGCCCCCGGTGAAAACAGGAAGCTTGAATCCAGAAGTATCTGAAAATACAAAGATGCCGGATCAAATCCGGCATGACGACACCGCCCGTTTTTGACTTTTTGCGAGACCATCAAGTTTGAACAAAGATAGATGCAAAAAATCCCCTTAGATTTCAACATTTAACTGGAACATAGCTTTTTTAAGCATCAAAGGCAAAACTTGCTATCAGCCCACAAGTCCCCAGGCCATCTTTGTGGCAACTGCGTACAAAAGAAGGGCAAATATTCTTTTAAGCTTTGAAACAGGAAGCATATGTGCGAGCTTTGCCCCAACTGGAGCTGTGAATACACTTGCACAGACAATGAATACAAGAGCCGGAAGATAAATATAGCCGGCGCTGTATTCTGGAAGCGAAGCTGCCTTTATGCCATTGATAAGATATCCGATACTTCCTGCTATCGCTATCGGAAATCCTATGGCGGCAGATGTCCCTATGGCTTTATGGGCCGCAAGATTGCACCAGAGCATGAAGGGAACTGACAGGGATCCTCCGCCTATTCCCACCAGACTGGATACAACCCCGATAACAGAACCAACCCCTAACATTCCGGCATTGCCCGGGAAATCCCTGGATGGTTTAGGCTTTTTATCAAGAACCATCTGTGTTGCAACATAATAAAGGAATACGCAGAAAAACCCTTTGAGAAATCCTGTGGAAAGCATGGCGGCTATATAGGATCCGCAAAAAGTACCGATGAGAATTCCTGGCACAATCCTTTTAACAATTGTCCATTCAACCGCGCCGTGTTTGTGGTGGGACATGAAGCTTGAAACTGATGTGAAAACAATGCTTGCCATTGATGTACCAAGTGAAAGATGCATTATCAAGTCGGGCTGCATCTGTTGCCTTGTAAAGCAGTAAACAAGCATGGGGACTATAACCAGGCCACCTCCGACACCAAGCAACCCGGCCAGAACTCCTGCAATTAGCCCCACTGACAGATACATTATAGCGATACCGGTAAACATTTATCCTCCTAAACAAACTTAATGGTCTCGCAGAAAGCCAAAAATGCTTAAACGTCATGCCAGACTTGATCCGGCATCTTTGTATTTTCAGATACTTCCGGATTCAGACCTGAGCAGGAATGACGGGAATCAGACTTTTTGCGACTTTGTCATACTTAAAAAAAAATCAGGAATCTCCAAGAATATGCTGTTCCACTTCAAGAAGATGTTTTCCCATTGCTTCAAATGCCTTGCCAGAATCCCTTGAATCAAGAGCATCAATGATTCTCAAATGTCCTTCAACTGATGAAAGCCGCCGCTCGTAACTCTGAAGCCACCCTGATCTTGTTTCATTCAGGATTGATCTGATTGTTTTCATCACCTGGAATATGACCTTGTTCCCAGAATATTCCGCAAGCTTCAAATGAAAGGCAGAGTCAAGGTAATCCACATCTTTATTATCAATAACAGCTCTGTGCTGATCACAAACAAGTATTTTAAGACTGTCAATCTGACCAGGCGTAATTCTTCCGGCAGCAAGAAAAGCAATTTGCGGCTCCATAACCTGCCTGAATTCAATGACGTCTTTCAAAAAGCCCTTTTGTTCGGTAATTGTGTCCATGATGCTGTCTGAAAAAAATGAAAAATCAATAGATTGTGAAATATAATTCCCGTCTCCCTGCCTGCTTTCTATCAACCTTCTTTCAGACATGGCCTGAATCGCCTGGCGAAGACTGTTGCGGGAAACCCCGAAATCGTCAGCCATTTTTCTTTCAGGAGGAAGCCTGTCACCTGGTTTAAGGTCTCCGCTCCTGATCATATCCCTTAATTTTTCTATGATAGTATTATAAAGATATTTTTTTGTTTCATGTGCTTCAGTTTCGCTCATGGCTTCTCCATAAATTTATTGGTTCTACCAATATTATAAACATATACTATAATCAAGTAAATAATCTCTATAATGGTTGAAATATGAAAAAAATTGGTAATACCAATACGTCTTGTAAAATTTTATCTATAAAAAACCTTGACTTATGTTTGTCATCAAACATATTTTTCAGGCATGAAACATAATGACTGGATACTCTTCCTTATAAGCAGGGTCAATTACAAGGTTGACAGATTCCTCATGAATGAATTCAAAAATCATGGGATAGAAGGGATTTCTCCGTCACACGGCGAGATACTTGCAGCCCTTCAAATGTTCGGCGAAATACAGATGAAGGATATTCCTCAGATAATTGACAAGGACAAATCAACAGTAACTGCGCTTGTAAACAAGCTTACCGGATTAGGTCTGATAGAAAAGATAAATCACAAGACTGACAAAAGAGCCAGCTACATAAAACTCACTGAAAAATGCGACTCAATCCGCGAGCCACTCTCACTTATTTCAGAAAAACTCAAAGAAAAAGCTTATGCTAATCTGACTGATGATGAAAAAAACGTCATGTCAAAACTTCTAATAAAGATTAACAAGAGCTTCCAATAAAACTATTTGATAAAACCCTTCAAATATAGCCAGTATAAAAGTTTTATATAAAACAAAAATCCTTGCAATATTTCATCAAAGAAAAGATTATATTACAGTTGCGGTTTAAATGGTCCCAAAGAAAGTCAAATTTGATGGTCTCGCAAAAAGTCAGAAAAAGGCATTGGCGTCATGCCGGACTTGATCAGGCATCCAGTAATTTCAGCCTCTTCTGGATTCCGGCCTGCGCCGGAATGACTGTAATAGGAATTTTTGCGGCCTTGCCAATTTTAAAACCTTTTGCCATATGTTTTCTTATTAATACAAAGGACTGAATTTTAATGGGAATACTTAATTATTCTGTTGAGGAATTTATTGAAAAAGCCAGATCCTTCCACGGTCATCTGGCTCCGGGAATGATATGCGGCGGTTTTATGGTTGATCTTGCCTATAAATATCTCCCTGAAAACGGGTTTTATGACGCCATCTGTGAAACAAGAGCCTGCATTCCTGATTCAGTCCAGATTCTTACACCATGCACAATTGGAAATGGCTGGCTGAAAATAATTGACACCGGAAGATTCGCCCTTGCCTTTTACAACAAGTCAACTGGCCAGGGGCTAAGGGTATCTCTTGACCAGCAAAGACTCGAAACATGGCCGGAATTCAAGGTCTGGGCAATGAAGCTTAAGCCCAAGAAGGAACAGGACAAGGAAAGGCTCATAAAAGAAATAATAGATGCGGGTTCTTCAGTATATGCTGTTAAAAAGATCATCGTGGACATTGAAAGAATTCAATCAATGGCAAAGAAAAAAATAAGCATGTGCCCATCCTGCGGAGAAAGTTTCAGAAATGACCAGTCACTCTCCAAAACCGGCATTGACGGTTTTCAGCTGTGTCAATGCTGCTCAGGAGACCTTCCTTTCTCGACCGTAACATTTGACTCGCCAGCAAAGTGCGTGAATGTGGAAGATGCAACGGGCCTTAAATTAGCCCATGATATGACCAAGATTGAACCAGGGATCAGCAAGGAAGTAGCTTTTAAAAAAGGCCATGAAGTTTCCCCTGATGATATAGAAAAGTTAAAATCCATGGGTAAATCAAGGATTTTCACCCATTCATCCCATGATCTTAAAGGCAGAATCCATGAAAATGATGCAGCAATAGCTTTTGCAGAAGCAATGTCAGGCAAGAACATCATCTTTGACCCGGAGCCTAAGGAAGGAAGAATTGATTTAAAGGCTGAATGCGACGGTGTTCTTGTCATTGACACTGATAAGCTGACTTCATTCAACAGAATTGACGGAGTGATGTGCGCATCCATGCCTGGACTCAAAACCGTCATAAAGGGCCAGACAATTGCAGGAACAAGGGCTATTCCCCTTTACCTTGACAATGATGTTTTTAATTCAGCAATATCAACCCTTGGCAAAGGCGGCATCTTTTCTGTCAGGAGATTCAGAAACGCCAGGGCAGGAATCATAATAACAGGTTCAGAAATCGCCTCTGGAAAAATCAAAGACAGATTCGCGCCTGTAATTTCAAAAAGTCTGAAAATCCATGGATGTGAAATAACAGGAACGTTAATATGCAACGACGTCCGCAAAGAAATAACTGATGCTGCCATGGATCTCATCGGCAAAGGAGCTGATCTTATCATTGTAACCGGCGGCCTTTCAGTTGATCCTGATGATGTCACAAGATTTGCCCTTGAAGATGCAGGCATGTCCGACATTCTATACGGTGCCCCTATTCTTCCTGGAGCCATGACCCTTATTGGCAAAATACGCAATACAGATGTCATAGGCGTGCCAGCCGGCGCGCTTTATTCCAAACCTGCCGCCCTTGATATCCTTCTGCCTCTTATAATAGCAGGAGTCAGGATCACAAGGGCTGATCTGGCGAAAATGGCTGTCGGTGGTCTTCTTGAAACATCAAAAAGAAATGAAAGCGATTTTGATGAATAATCCTTATAGAAGGCAAAGAATAATGTGGTTATGCTCAATTCTCAGTAACATTTGAAAGTTCATGGACTTAACATTTTTAAAACTCTAAAAACATCAGTTTTTTGACTACTAACAAAACCATAAAGTTTTTGCGGAGCTTTTTACAAAAAGCGACCCGCCGGAGGCACTCGGCTTAACGTCGGATTACGGACAAAGGGCGTCCTAATCCGACCTACGCATCACCCTTTTTTGATGGCACATTGACCATAAAAGGCACTTCTTAACTGAAAATCAGGCAGAGCCACAAAGAATAATCCCCGGGACAAAAAGAAACAGCCTGCTGCAGATTCAAATAATTTCTGATAGGAACCAAATCCCCCCGGGAATTATTCCATTTTAAAAACAAGAGAGACTTGATTTGGGAATGAAATAGGATATATTCATTCATCTGGAATTTTCTCTTAAAAGCTTCAAAACCATTAAGCACAAAATAATTGAAAACTCAATAGTTTGGCAAAAACATAACACCTATCCACAAAGGAGGCACAATGAAGGGTAACGAAAAAATGATCGACATGCTGAATTTTCTCCTTGCAGATGAACTTACTGCCATCAGCCAGTATATGGTCCATTCTGAAATGTGCGACAACTGGGGCTATGAAAAACTCCACAAAGCTATTGAAAAACGTGCCATAGATGAAATGAAGCATGCTGAAAAACTTATAGCCAGAATACTATTTCTTGAAGGACTCCCAATAGTAAGCAATCTGAACAAAATGCACATCGGACCTGTTGTTGAAAAACAGCACAACAATGATAAAATGGCTGAAGAAGGAGCAATAAAGGCTTACAACGAAGCCATAAAACTCGCTGTTGAAGTCGGAGACAATGGGACAAGAGAACTTCTTGAAGCCATACTCAAGGACGAGGAAAACCACATCGACTGGATAGAGGCACAACTTGACCAGATCGGCCAGATGAGTATCCAGAACTATCTTGCACTTCAGCTTTCAGAAGGATAGTACCGCATCGGAACAAATAATTGTAAAGCGGCGGGCGCTTTGGCACCATTTTGCGTCTGCTTTGGCACCACTCGCTAATGAATTTACGCAAAAACAAGCCCGTCAAAAAAATGTCGATTATAAAGCCCTGGCCAGAAAAAATTAATTCCACTGACCGGGGCTTTGTTTATCAATAATTTGTGAAGATCAGTTCTTTTCCCTCTGTGGCACTTTTTTGAGAGACAGAATATCTCAGCTTTATTTCCAGCTGTTTAAAATCCTTGAACACTTCACGTATTTCA